>CAZMDX010000343.1:0-2783 GCA_964564805.1 uncultured Pseudoalteromonas sp.
ATATGATGATGACATGTTAAAATTTATACATCACCATACTGTAAAATAATCTGACGCCATATAGCTCGCCAACCTGTTGAGTTAATAAGATAAGAAGTGAAAAGGGTCAGAGTCAAGAAGTGAAAAGGGTCAGAGTCAAATTAAGTAAACTGAGATCTAAATCAGTTGGTAACAACCCTTAAATGAGTTGCTTTTGAGTCGAAAATAGTAATCAAGCTTATGTCTTCTTTGTCGGATCACCCGCCATTAGCATATCAACCGATAACACCAATAAATCTAAAAACATACGGATTACTTGAACGGCTGTTGATCGCTCATTGCCGTCAGTCATATTTGATTAGACGTATGATGATTTTTCGCTCAACATCGTCTAGCATATCGAATACCAAGAAAAGTTTGTGGTAGCGATAGTCGTATTCTTACTAGTAAAACAATGGATATGGAAAAGCTATTCGTACCTTGTTTGATGTAGCTTGAATTTTATTTCACTCACTCACGCAACTTTTAGTGGTAGATAAAAGGGGGTTATACGCGGTATAAATTGCTTTAGTAAGTACGTTTCATCTGCTTATCACTAAGAGCGCAAAATTTTATTTTCTTATCTTATTTCTGTTGTGGAATTTTTTCTATACTTGGTTTTTCACTCAGTCTATCATCAGGTTTTGAGCTTTTTTTAGTGATGGCAAGGTCAGTGACGTTTTCGCTCGTATGATTGATCTTGCCTTCGATAATGGCGCCAGCTTCTATGCTGATCACTTCATGTTGAATATCGCCGCGTACTTCTGCTGTTTTTTCTAATATCACTTTATGCGCTTTGATAGACCCAGTAACCGAACCTTTAATGATCGCTTCTTCAGCACAAATAGCTCCTTCAACTAGACCATGAATGCCCACTGTTAGATGTCTGACATTTATTTCGCCTTCAATTCTGCCATCAAGTTGAATAACACCTTCGCTAGACACATTACCGACAATGTTGACATCAGGACTGATGATAGATGGGATTTTACTATTGCTTATACCTTTACTGCTTTTGTTTTCTACTACTATGTCTTTATCTTTGTTTTTAGAGAACATTTTTTAAAGCCTTAATGAGTGAAAGAGGATTGATCTGTTTGTTATTAAAAAGAACTTCATAATGTAAATGAGTGCTAGTACTGCGCCCACTACTGCCCATTAAACCTATGACATCATCCTTACTAACTTTTTGCCCTTTTTTTACTTTTATTCTATGTAAATGACCAAAACGTGTTGTAAAACCGTTATGGTGATCAAGTTCGATAAAACGGCCATAACTACCGTTTCTTCCTGCCCGGCGCACAGTGCCATCAGCTGCAGCAAATATCTCAGTTTTTGTCCAACCTGCCATATCAATACCTTTATGCATTGCGGGTTGGTTAAGTATGGGATCTTTGCGAATGCCAAAAAGACTGGAAATATAATATTCTTTTGCTGGGAAAATTGCGGGGATATTAGCCAATGCTGCTTCTAGCTCGGTTAAGCTTAGTAATTTTTTTATCAAATCTTTATTATCAATATCAATGTATTGAGCCAGTACTTGGTTAAGTGGGCCACCTTGACCTAAAGTAGCAGCAGCTGACCATTGCTTAAGCACGGCTCTACTAGATACGCCCGCTAATGTCATCGCTTGCTCAAGTACTTGTTTACGTTTACTTATTTGCTGTTCTAACCGGACAAAACTAAGTTGTTGTTTTTGTTTCAACTTGACTATGTCAGCTTGACTTCGCTCCATGACCGACCATATTGGCTCAACTACTTGGTTTGTTGGTTCTGAGCCAAAGTTAACATCAATAGTCACTGTATCGCTTATTTGCCCAAGAGCTTCTTGCTTGGGTTCAGATATGGCTGCAGGTAGCGAGTCTAGAACATTTTGTAGCAGCTCTTGTTGCTCTTGAACTTGCAATAACTGCTGCTGCAATTGACTCTGTTTATCTTGATATTCTAGCGCTAATTGCTTCAATGACGCTTGTGACTGGTGTAGTTTGTTTTGGCCTTGTGATACTTCATCGTTCAGTGAAAAATATTTTAAGCTGCTAAAAGACAGCCAAATAAAAGCCGAAGCAACTAATAAAACAAGGCTGAGTTGCATTCTTGATGAGGCTTTAATATATTTTATTTCACCATTTTGACGAACAATAAATTGTCGTTTTGGAAACAAGTATTGATAGATTTGATTTATATTTTTTATAATTTCTCTCAGTGCTCGCTAGAGTAATTCCCTTTGATTAGTGACGTATCACTAGCCGCTTTCAAAACGTCTAGTTCTTGTTAACATTTATAAAATCAAAAACCTTCGTTAACTTTGCTGAAAAAAAGATGCTTACATCAAGTATTCATCTGTTTATTAAAGCTTGCTGATTAGACCGTTTTTTTTCTGCAGTATCAAGAATTTTTAATATTAGGTTAATTTACCCTTCTTCACTACTCTGCATTACAAGGTTTACTCCTAGAGACTTAATGAATTAAAATCATTTGCCTGAGACTGAATCTCACTCGATTTAATATTTATATTTACCAAGCCACCCATATTAAAAAAATGCCAGTAAGAGCAAATCTTATTGATGCCGTATTTGTGAATGACCTCATTTAGTTTTGGCTTGTGAACAATGTGACGGCTATTAAGAATGGATTGGGTTGTTTTAGTGTTTTTCAGGCGTAACTATTTTGTATGTGTGACATCTGTTTGATTTTTTAAGGTTTAAGCGCAACGCAAAAGCGTTTTAGCTTTACCCATGCCTCGAATACGCTGATGACCGGTATGG
>CAZMDX010000344.1:0-2523 GCA_964564805.1 uncultured Pseudoalteromonas sp.
CGGTCTGCCGACAGTGCGCCATGGCGCGTTAAAAACTCGGCGTCTTCACGAGTATAAATGTCGTTGGTGACAACAGCCATGTCGTATTTGTCTCTGAGTTCAAGGCATATCATGCGTAACAAAGCCGTCTTACCTGACCCTACTGGGCCACCAACACCGATACGTAAAATTTGTTTGTTTTTTGTCATAATTCGCTTCTTTTAAATTAAATCTATTGATTACGTTTTTTGTTTGCGTTCTTTGTAAGTGTTCTTAATTTATTTTTTTCGTTTAAGATCGAAACAAACGTGTATATTGGGTTTCGTGCCAAGCGCTGGCCATCGCTAAGCGCGGTAGGCTGGCACCTATATTTTCATCATCGGTTTGATTGGCCTGTTCGATGGCTTGTGCAACTTGTTCGGATAATTCAAATAACAAATTTTGCGCTTGTGTTTGGCCTAGCGGCACTAACTTTGTGGCTGCAGCCACTTGGTTATCGATATAGGCCCAGCAAAAACCACTCTGCATCACATTTAATTCAAGTCCAAACAGGTAAGCACTTAAAGCAAAGGCGCTTACAAAGCTGATTTCTTTTTCTTTGATTAATGCTTCATAGTGCAGACTATCGATGCTTTTAATATCCTTGAGCAAGCGCATCAACGCTTTACCCATAGCCACATCGGCTAAATACAATTCATTACTTTCACGACATGCTAGAGCATGTTGGTTCCATCTATGAAAACTACCAAAATCATCTTCTATCAAAGCTTTTTGTAGACGGTTTAACAACACTAAGTCTGTATAGGCAATTGATTGATGTAAGTTAAAACTGATCCACTGCTTGGTGGATATGGAGTTATTCACCCAGCCCATTTCCACCGCATACTCTAAGCCTTGAGAAAACGAAAATCCTCCTACAGGCAAATTGGCACTGCATAACTGTAATAGCCTATTAAGCATTAACGGACTTTGTTTAGTTTTGCTTTCACTCATGAGAATGATTGTGGCCGTGATTTTGGCTCCCATAGGCTCCGTTTTCAGGTTCAAAAACCGCCGCAGTCCGATCAATAGATAAACCGTAGTTTTCGGCTAGTTCTTCTAATACGTGATCGGGTTTAAAGCGCACCCACAGCTCACCAATTTGCAAAGACGTATGGCGATTGCCTAAATGATAACAAATACGGCTGAAGTTCATCCAGTTGGTGGCGATAGCGGTAGACACTTCTTCTGCTTTGCCTTTTACTTCAATCAGTAAACCACACTCGGTTTTTAATACCTCACCCACCAGCAAAGGATGTCCACGTTGCATAAAAATACCCAAGGTCTGACCTTGGTCGGTACTAATTTTAATCCGCGCTTTTTTGCGAGTGTCTTGATCTAGCGTCACTGAATCATGAATGGCGTCATGACTATGAGAAAGGCGTTCAAATGCTTGTAACATGTTTTATTCAATTCCTAGTTTTTCAACTCTTTAATGTAATCTGCAAAGTCGATTTGTGAAAAATAGAATGTTTTAAGACCAAGCTATCGAGCTTTTCCAGTGAGCAGCATATAAGTAATATGTGACTCATCAGAAAAACCAAAACAATGCAGCATAAAAGCGTTCTATACAGCACAATTAAAATAAACAGTAACGCTGGGCCAAAGGCAACACGGTGGCTGGCTCACAGGTGAGTAACTCACCATTAGCACGTACTTCATAAGTTTGTGCGTCTACCTCAATGTGAGGCTGCCAGTTATTGTGGATCATGTCGTCTTTGCCGATGTTACGAGTATTTTTGCACACGCCAATCATCCGTGTCATACCGACTTTTTCAGGTACTCCTAGGTCGATAGAAGCCTTAGACATAAAGGTCATCGATATTTTAGCTGAGGCTAAACCATAGGATCCAAACATAGGGCGATAATAAACCGGTTGCGGCGTGGGAATAGACGCATTGGCATCGCCCATAGGAGCGGCGGCAATAAAACCTGATTTGATGATCATCGCCGGTTTGATGCCAAAAAATGCAGGCTTCCACAATACTAAGTCTGCTAATTTACCTACTTCAATTGAGCCCACTTCATGGCTAATACCGTGGCTAATGGCAGGATTAATAGTGTACTTGGCAATGTAACGCTTGATCCTGAAATTATCATTACGCTCAGTATCTGGGGCTAACGGCCCTCTTTGCTGCTTCATTTTGTGCGCAGTTTGCCAAGTGCGAGTGATCATTTCACCTACTCTACCCATCGCTTGTGAATCAGAGGCAATCATACTGATAGCACCTAAGTCATGCATGATGTCTTCGGCGGCAATGCTTTCTTTACGAATACGCGAGTCTGCAAAGGCAATATCTTCAGGAATTGAAGGGTCTAAATGGTGGCAGACCATCAACATATCTAAATGTTCATCAATGGTATTAATGGTGTAAGGGCGTGTTGGGTTAGTGGATGATGGCAACACATTCGGCTCACCACAAGCACGAATAATATCGGGTGAATGCCCGCCACCAGCGCCTTCTGTATGGTAAGTGTGAATAGTGCGGCCTTTAAATGCCCCTA
>CAZMDX010000345.1:0-2387 GCA_964564805.1 uncultured Pseudoalteromonas sp.
CAATTGACTATTTGATACTGACATTGATTTTCCTACTGATTGTAAACACATGTCTAATTTGTCTAAATTAGACATTATAAATAAAAAAAGGTATAAAACATGTCCAAATTCTGAAAATAAACATATTAAAGGCAAAGACCTGATTATGAGTAAATTGGATAAAGATCAAGTGATAGCTGCTTTTAGTGAAGCTTATACTGCAGTAAATGGTAAAGCTCCTTCCATCGAAGCAAAAAGTGGCTGGTATAGTGTTGATGGTGGCAAAAATATACGTTTGGCAGATTTAGACGCGATGGTAGCTGAATTAGGTTCAACAACCCCATCTAAAGAAACAAATACCGCTGTTGATAAACCTAAAAAAGTCACAAAAATAAAGCTTACTGTTGACAAAGAAATAGCTAAAACCGCTGTTAAAAAGAAAGTCAAACAATCAAAATTTTCAGTCAAAGCATTTTGGACTAATAAAATTCTAGAGCAAAGTAGTCAGTCCAAACTACCTCGATAAGTATCAACATAATTAAAAAGCCTCATGGTATAACATGAGGCTTTTTTTTGGGTTTGGATATTTGTTTAGCAGATAATTATTCGAAATGTCGTTCTCTTTTAATTTCTATTGTGTCTATATAACCATGCCAAGTCGCATAGCCGATAAGTGGCATTAGGAAGATAAAACCCACAAACCATGTAGCAAAGCCAATAAGTACAGTCATTAGTATGATGAATGCCCATAACATCATGGGGCCTTTGTTAGTCCATATAGCATTCATATTGGTTAACAAAGCGGTAGCTAAGTCAACCTTTCTTTCCATCAATATTGGCTGTGTAAAAGCAATGAGGAAAAACACTAGTAATGTGAATACCGCGCCGACTACTGTACCAACAGCTAAAAAGGGTAAAAGGTTGATAAGATTTGCATCAAGATATGGAGGATATAATGCATGGATCAATGAAGCCACACGTAGCCAAAAAACCATTAATATCATCAATAAAACTCCTAAGCCCCACTCATTAATGGCATTTCGCTTTAGTGTTATGACACAATGACGTAACGTTGGTTCGCGTTTTTTTGCTAATTGCCAACTGACGTCGTACATACATGCCGCTATAAATGGACCGATCAGCATAAAACAAACGAGTGCTGGCATTATCACTAAGTGCCAACCTGTTAATTGAACTAACTCGATGATGAGCCAAGGTATGGCTGCAAATATCAGACCAAAAAAAAGTGTTATTCCAGGTTCTTGACTCGCGTCTTTAATGGCCAGTGTTAACCACTTAAATGGATCAGTCATTGACAATTTTTTACAAGGAATAACTCGTGCAATGTCACTTTCGGTGATCGCATTCTGAGGTGTTATTTTGAAGTGATCTGACATGAATTTACTCCATAAAAATCGAAACGTTTTAGGGTTTGATTATTTAATAATTACGCTTGGGTTTGATTTTACTCCAACTACAAAAAAGTATACAGGCATTCAGCTATAGAAAAGCAAAATTTTCAATTATTTAAAAGCAGTTATCGATTTATCTGGAGTGGCCTATATTTATATTACGTGAAGGATAACCAAATACGATCATTAATTAAGTGGATGCCAATGAATTATTGTCGCAAAATGTTCAGCTAACTTCTGGTTTAGTAAAGAAAACCGAGTCAGTGGGATGTTTTGTGCTGAGATGCAATGCCATACAAATTTGTGGCAATTATTACTGATAACATCATATTCAGAATAACTAAAAAGCTGAGAGATAGCTCTGTCAGCTGCACCTAGCTGTATTAAAGGGTTATGTTTATCATCACAAGCTATGTAAATATAATCACCGCTTCGTTGTTGTAAAAATCTACTGGGGGATACACATCGTATAAGGCCATTACCTTTTAGTTCTAAAATATTACCGTTTACCCAGATCCCAGTATGCTCAAATACACCATATACACCACAAAACACAACAGCCCCATTAATGGGGTCAACTGCATTGTTTGTCTGATCTGGTAAACGATGAATAGATTCATCACACCTTTGAGCATCTGTATATTTAGCCCTTGCTAGAAGTGCCATGGTGCCAGCACCTAGCAACAATAATGGAACAGACATTTGATTTTTCTCAGTTACAATATTTGTAAATCTAATATTAAAAGACACAAAAAATCAAATTATGAATGTAATTGGATATGACTGTGTTAATAAAAAAATACTCATTTCGCTTTTTTATATACCATAGTTAATTAAACACTTAACAGCCTCACCTATGTTGGTTTAACCTATGTTCACATGCATGAAAGACTTAGAATAAATGAAAAAAATTAATAAATCGAAAAAATTAGAAGACGTATGTTACGAGATACGTGGACCCATTTTAACCGAAGCAAAAAAGATGGAAGATGAAGG
>CAZMDX010000346.1:0-2287 GCA_964564805.1 uncultured Pseudoalteromonas sp.
AATTATCACAAACTGACGCACCCTTGCCTATCAAGTTAACAGACAACGGCGCAACTAAAACCCCTGGAGCCTCCTTAACAGAAGCACAGTTTCGCTGGAATATGAATCAAGACGCCATGGCGACAGAAAAATTGTCTGAGGGTATTCGTAACTTTGCCGCTGACCAAGTTAAATTGGAAACTGTATTAAGAAGTTATCTATAAGCTAAACTAGTTTTTATAAAAGCGTCGAATTCGGCGCTTTTTTTTAGACATATTTAAAGCGTCACCTAATTTTCACTCTACATTGAGAACATATTATGACAGCACTCACTGCATCCCCCGCGTGGCAAAATCTTACAAGATTAGCCGCAAAAATAAAAACTCAGCACATGCGTGATTGGTTTGCTGGGGACTCACAACGTGCTGAAAAATTTACTCAAGCAGCTTGTGGTATCGAATTAGACTTTTCCAAAAACCTCATCACAGATGAGGTGATGCAAGCATTGCAAGCACTTGCCACTGAATGCCAAGTAAACGAAAAAAGTCAGGCAATGTTCGCTGGTGGGATCATTAACCATACCGAAAAGCGCGCTGTATTACATACTGCCTTGCGTAATTTTTCTGGTAAGCCTGTTCTAGTTGATGACAAAGATGTGATGCCAGAGGTGCTAGCTTGTCAGCAAAAAATTCAGGACTTTGTTGCCAGCGTGCACAGTGGCGAGCGCAAAGGATATACTGGAAAACCTTTGAAGCAGATTATTGCCATCGGCATTGGTGGATCCTTCCTCGGTCCCAAAATCATGTCAGAAGCTCTTAAACCTTATTGGTTTGAAGGTGTAAAAGTGCATTATGTGGCCAATGTTGATGGTTGTCATATTCAGGACGTATTAGCCACGGTTGATCACCAAGAAACCCTAGTGGTCATGTCATCCAAATCGTTTACTACTCAAGAGACATTGCAAAATACTCTTACTACCAAAGCATGGTTCTTAGAAGCAGGTGGTTCACAACAAGATATCGCTAAACACTTCATCGCTGTGTCTTCGAATATTAAAGCAGCCACAGAATTTGGTATGGCTAAAGACAATATTTTCCCTTTGTGGGATTGGGTAGGTGGACGTTATTCGCTTTGGTCTGCTATTGGCTTACCTATCGCATTAACGATAGGTTATGACAATTACCGTGAATTACTGCAAGGCGCGTTTGAAATGGATGTACATTTTCAAAATGCCCCCATAGAGCAGAACCTGCCAATGATCTTAGCGTTATTAGGTGTTTGGTATGTGAACTTTTTTGATGCACAAAGTCACGTATTATTACCTTATTATCACTATTTACGCGGTTTTCCCGCTTATGTGCAACAGCTGGATATGGAAAGTAACGGTAAACGTATCTCCGGAACCCACACCCAAGTAGATTATGCTACAGGACCCATCATTTGGGGCAGTGAAGGCACTAATGGTCAACATTCGTTCCATCAGCTGATCCACCAAGGAACTGTTCTAGTGCCTGCTGATTTTATGTTACCACTCAAAGTCCCCAATCAAGATGATGCACACCATGCTATGTTAGCCTCCAACTGTTTTGGCCAAACTCAAGCTTTAATGCAAGGCAAAACCTTTGAAGAATGTAAGGCTGATCTAACATCAAAGGGCTTGGATGATGTCACGCTTGAATCACTTGCGACCCATAAAACGATGCCTGGTAACAAACCTAGTAACACCTTACTGTTCAACCAAGTTGACCCTAAAACCTTGGGGGCTTTGGTAGCTATGTATGAACATAAAGTCTTTGTACAAGGGGCTCTGTGGGGTGTGAATTCATTCGATCAATGGGGTGTGGAATTAGGTAAAGAGTTGGGCAATCAAGTACTTGATAAACTAGTCAATACTGACGCTAACTTAAACTTTGATGCTTCAACCAACCAGCTAATCAGTAAATTTAGACAAGCAAATGGTTGATCACAAAACCAATCGTCGCGCGAAAAGATAGAAGCACAAACTAAAAGGGGCGCTAATGTGGCCCAAATTAAGATGTATTAGATTGTATCCTCTTGAGCCTCATGTCCCTGTGAGGCTGAGTTGTTTGCCATCGTCTTTGCAACTCTCCCATATCACGATTTAAACATCGTCAGTATCATTGTAGGAGTGTACATTTCATTGACAAAGGTGAAGGTCGCCTTTTAATAAAAAATGGCTTTTTTATGTTGGTTTGAATAGCTTTTAATCTTTGATTTAAGCTAGAAATTTTTGGCTCTTTGCGTATACCTATTTTTTTTTGTGACTAGGCATTCATATTTAGTTACT
>CAZMDX010000347.1:0-5202 GCA_964564805.1 uncultured Pseudoalteromonas sp.
AGATTGGCTAACTCAGCTGCAGCTTTCACACCGTCTTCTAAGTAACCTAATTCATCCACTAAGCCTAAATCTAAGGCCGTTTCTCCAATCCAAACACGTCCTTGGGCTATTTCATCAACTTGGTCTTTGCTCATATCGCGCTTATCGGCAACCAGTGAAATAAATTGATCGTAGCCATGTTCGATGCCTCTTTGCATAATGGCAGCTAGTTTAGGATCCAGTGTTTTAGTAATGCCCATACCTGCAAATTCAGTAGTGCCAACACCATCAGTATGTACACCTAAATAATCAAGTGTTTTCTCAAAGGTTAAAAACATGCCAAAGATACCGATAGAGCCTGTGATAGTGCTTGGTGCAGCAATTATTTTGTCTGCTCCAGCGGAAATCCAATACCCACCAGAAGCGGCATAAGTACTCATAACTGCTACTACTGGTTTACCAACAGCTTGCAAGTTTTCAACTTCTTGACGAATAATTTCTGAGGCAAAAGCACTACCTCCTGGAGAGTCTACATACAACACTACTGATTTAACGGTATCGTCATATCTTGCTTTACGAAGAAGTTGTGCTGTACTGTCGCCTCCTATTTGACCTGGTTTTTTAGTACCATTTAATATGGTTCCTTTTGCTACAACTATTGCCACTTTATCTATATCGTTGGGCATATTTGGCAGAACAGGTTTGATCATTCTTAGGTAATTATTGTAACTGATAGCATTAAAACCCATACCGTTTTTGTCTTTACCCACTACAGCAACAATCTCTTGTAAAGCTTGTTCGCGTGTTTTTAATGCATCAACCCAACCAAAATCTAATGCATACTTTGCAAAATCCCCTCCAACTTGTTCAAATTTCTGCAAAAAAACATCTAATTCCTCATCAAAATCATCTACATCTAAACCGCGCGCCTTTGCAACACTTGCTTTGTATTGTGTCCACATTGCTGTTAACCAGGCTTTATTTGCTTCTTTCGCTGGTTCTGACATATCGTCACGAATAAAAGGTTCAACCGCTGACTTATAGGTACCCACTTTAAATACATGAGTTTCTGCTTTGAGTTTTTCGATAGCCGATTTGAAATACATGCCAAAACGTCCATATCCTTCAAACATCATAAACCCCATAGGATTTAAGTACAGGTGGTCGGCACGACTGGCAAGGTAATATTGGTTCTGGGTATAGTAGTCCCCGATTGCGTAGATGGGCTTGTTACTCTCTTTAAAAGCTTCTAAAGCTACTGCAATTTGTTCTAATTTGTCTAAACCGATGTTGTCTAGGCCATGTAGGTCTAGAACTAGAGCTTTTATCCGTCGATCTTGTTTAGCGTTTTCGATTGAAAGCAATATATCTTGTAGTAACATCTCTGGATTATCGTCTTTTTGCTCAAAAGCCTCTTCCAAAAACTTGGTGAATGGGTCAACTGCTTCTTTTTCAATAACTACGTTACCGACTAATTTCAGAACTAACGCTGAATTAGATGGCACTGTAACTGTATTATCATCCTTTAAAAAAACTGAAATTAGGCCTAAAAAGATAACAATGAAAATAATATTAAAAAATAATTTTCGACTAAAATTGAGTGCGGTCCATAAACCAACAAACAACGACTTCGTCCAACTTTTTCCTGAAGACATAATAGGTATACACACTTATTAAATAATTTTACCCATCCTATCTAAAAACAGCCGTTGTGAACATTTTCAAATGTAATTCTTTGTAACTTTTCCATTTATAAGTTAATTTTTTGCTATAGAATTATCAGATGTTTAAAGACAAGTTTACTCACATATGAAAACACACCTTCACTACCCACATTTATTCAAAGGTCTTGACCTTGGTTTTACCCAATTACCTAATCGAGTGTTAATGGGTTCAATGCACCTTGGTTTAGAAGAAGAGAAACATGGCTTTGAAAAATTAGCTGCGTTCTATGCAGAACGTGCCGCTGGTGGAGTAGGGTTGATAGTGACGGGCGGGATTAGCCCAAACCGACAAGGGTGGTTATTACCTTTTGCGGCACGTATGAGTAATAAAAAACACGCTAAAGAACATCAAGTCATTACCGAAGCTGTTCATCAACATCAAGGTAAAATATGTCTCCAAATACTACATTCTGGGCGTTATGGTTATCATCCATTTGTAGTTGCACCTTCAGCAATTAAGTCTCCAATAAATCCTTTTAAACCCAAAGCCATTTCAAAAAGAGGCATTGTTAACACCATTAACGATTACGCAAATTGCGCTGCCATGGCTAAAATAGCGGGATACGATGGTGTTGAAATAATGGGTTCAGAAGGCTACTTTATTAATCAATTTTTATGTCCTCGTACTAATCAACGAGATGATGAATGGGGCGGTAGTTTTGAAAATCGATCGCGCATTGCAATTGAAATAGTGAATGCTGTTAGGCAAAAAGTGGGCACTGATTTTATCATTATATTTCGACTATCCATGTTGGACTTAGTGGAGGGGGGCAGCAATTGGGATGAAGTGGTGGCTCTAGGGAGGCTAATTGAGGAGTGTGGAGCCACACTCATTAATACAGGTATTGGCTGGCATGAAACGAGAGTGCCCACTATCGGCACTATGGTACCAAGGGGCGCGTTCACTTGGATAACTGAGCGTATGAAAGGTGAGCTGACCGTACCTTTAATTGCGACTAATAGGATCAATACGCCTGAAATTGCTGAAAAAATACTTGCTAGTGGACAAGCCGATATGGTGTCAATGGCTAGACCCTTTTTGGCTGATGAAAATTTTGTACGCAAGGCACAGCAAGGCAGAGGTGATGAAATCAATACCTGCATTGCTTGTAATCAAGCTTGTTTGGATCATGGCTTTGCCCGCAAGCGTGCCAGTTGTTTGGTCAATCCGAGAGCTGGTTACGAAACAGAACTAAATTTCCCTTTAACCACCCACAAGAAAAAATTAGCGGTAGTAGGTGCCGGGCCTGCTGGTCTCGCCTTTAGTTGTTATGCTGCTGAGCGTGGTCATGAGGTACATTTGTTTGAAAAAAGTACCGAAATCGGCGGTCAATTTAACTATGCTAAACGCATCCCTGGCAAAGAAGAGTTTTATGAAACCCTACGTTACTTCAAAAAGAGATTAGACGTCACAGGTGTGCATTTGCATCTAGAAAGTCAGCAAAGTGTTGAGTCTTTAGTTGATGCTAACTTTGAACAGGTGGTGCTTGCCACAGGGATTAAACCCCGAGAAGTCAATATTGAAGGCATACAGCATCCAAAAGTTATGGATTATCTCGATGTGCTGAGAGACAACAAACCAATTGGCAAAAAGGTCGCGATAATAGGGGCTGGGGGTATTGGTTTTGATGTGGCAGAATTCTTGGTAGAAAAACATTCTTTAACCAATGAACCTGAACAATGGTTAAAAAGTTGGGGAGTCGATAAAGATTATAAGCAAGCTGGTGGATTGATCGAGGCAACTATTGGGCAGCCTGCTAGAGAGATATTTTTACTACAACGTAAAGCAACCAAAGTGGGCAAAGGGCTAGGTAAGACTACAGGTTGGATCCATAGGTCGGCTTTACAAAAGAAACAGGTACAAATGATTGCAGGCGTTGATTACGTAAAAATTGATGACCAAGGTCTACATATAGTGGTGAATAATAAACCACAAATATTGGCAGTGGACCATATCATCTTATGTGCGGGTCAAGAACCCTTTAAAGATTTATTGAAAGGCTTAGAAGAAAAAAGTATCAAGACTCATTTAATTGGAGGCGCGGATGTGGCATCAGAGCTGGACGCGAAACGTGCTATTAGGCAAGGAGCTGATTTAGCCTCCATTATCTAAAAAAATACACTATTGACGGACTCCAAACACAAAGGAGCAATTATCTAGAAAGATGTACTGATCCATGGGTGATAATTCAAAAATTTGAACCTCACCCACACGATCTTTTTGAGCATAATGTTTAACTTCAAAATAGAATGACCAGTCGTCAATTTTTGATCTAAGTTATAAGTAAGGAAAATGTGTAAGATTCCAGCTCCCTCTGGCCAAACTATGTTTCAGCAATTGACTTTTTAGGTTTAAGATTTGGTATTGGCCATTTAGCTACAGTTTTATGGTTAAATCGGTATTACAGTTTTGACTTGTGTATTCATTCGCCCAATCTTGTTGATGCGTTATTTGCTGTGGGTTTTCACCCGGTGGCACTAACATCACAGCAATGAAGTTCAATTTTTACCAGTGATGATAGATAAATAACATACTGGTATTTTCTATATCCCAACCAACTCCCCTCATCGTGTAAATTATTTTGTTTACTGCGTTTCGGTTGTCAATAAGCGGCGAATAGGTCAATAAAGATTGAGTCACGGATTGTGGGAATTTGAGTTGATTAAGCTTAACTAAAAATCCGCTGCAACTAATTCTTTACTGAGCACTTCTATTTGCAGGTCTCATAGATAACGGTAATAAAGGCGGACTGTGGTTGGCTACAACTACAAAAAAGTAAGGCCACAAATATTAAGTATTTTAGTATAAGAGTGGCCTTGGCATGGCTTAATACAGGACTTTTATTTTTCAACACTGGAATTCATAGCTGATTTCCCTTTATTAAGTTTATCCATTCTAAAATCTAACTGTACTGTTATACCGGTTTGCTTTTGAGCTTGGCCGCCTTGGATTCTTGGTTTGTATGTCCATTGTTTTAAGGCGGTGACTGATTCTTTATCGAAGATTTGTTGTGGAAATGATTCAATCACTTGAATGTTGTCAGTTAAGCCATCTTTAGTAATATCAAACTGTAATATGACCGACCCTTCTTGATTATCTCTTGCCGCTTCAGCAGGATATTTAGGTTCAATTCTGATCACAGGGGTGGCTATAGATGCTTTTTCGATTGCGTGTACCGTTTCCGTTAAATTTGCCATCGCAACACCGGCAAGCAAAGTGCTGCCTAGTGCTATTGATAGGCCTACTAATGCAGGTTTAATTTTACCTGGACTTTGAATGTTTTTAATACGCTTAAACATAGTGTGTTTTTCTCCATAGGGTGAGTAGATAGAAAAGCTGTGTAATGAACGTGCGGCGCATTGCACGAGTGCTTTGCTGTAGTTGATTTGATCTTCAATAGTGGATTGGTTAAGAACTGTGGCATCACAGGCTAATTCTTGGCTACGCCTAAAAGCACGGTATGCCATCCAAGTGAGGGGGTTAAACCAAAATACGGCC
>CAZMDX010000348.1:0-4955 GCA_964564805.1 uncultured Pseudoalteromonas sp.
CTAGCCATGGTCTCGAACACACCGATCATCCCGGTAACTGTTCCTAACAGACCAATTAGAGGGCACATAGCTACAAGTGTTTTTATCAACAACATTCTTGTACCTAAACCATCTGAAGCTTGTGAAATCCATGTGTCACGGATTCTATGCGCATACCATGAGGTAGTATCTTCCCGTGCATCCCAGTCGGAAACAATTTTGTCTCTCAACTTTGGATAAACTGAAGATAAATACCAGAAGCGCTCAATCATAAATGTCCACATAAGAAAGAGCGCCAAGGCGACGACATAAAGTACGTCACCGCCTGCAGCAATAAAATCCCTGACAGACTCCCATTGTTCTATCAGAAATAACATATTAAGCTTTCTCCGTCTCAGCATGCGTGGCTATTATGCCCGCAGTCTGCTCATCAAGAATATGCACTATAGACTTACTTCGTCCAGCAACAATGCTGTGAGTCAGTAATAGAGGTAATGCTGCAATAATACCTAATGCAGTTGTAACCAATGCCATTGAAATACTTCCAGCCATTAGTTTAGGGTCGCCAGTTCCAAACAGTGTGATTTGTTGGAAGGTAGCAATCATACCGATAACGGTACCTAACAAACCTAGTAAAGGAGCGATGGCAGCAAAGATCTTTATGATATTAATACCACTTTCAATTCTAGGCAGCTCTTTGAGTATAGCTTCGTCTAACTTGAGCTCTAAACTTTCAGCATCAGCAGTTTTATTTTCAGTATATACTTGCAAGATACGACCGAGTGGGTTGCTGCTAGATGGATTAGACACATTCTTAAGTTGTGCTTTCATTTTCGCGCCCACTAGTGTGAGAGTAATTAATTTATACAATCCGATTATTAGACCAATAAACAACATCACAGTGATAGTGTAACCTACAGTACCACCTGCATGATAACGCTCCATCATGGTCGCTTTCTCTTTCAACAAGCTAAGAATACCACCTCTTGAAGGGTCAGCATAAAAGGGAATAAGACCTGAGGTCGCAGAGTGAAGTGCCTGTGCGGTTGTAGTTTGAAAACTATCTGGTTGACGCCCTAGAGGCTGTACCATCTCATTTTGGTCATCGTAAACTAAATAACCTTGCTCACCGAGTAAGTTAAACGTACCAACACGAACTACTTCTTGCTGCTGAGAACCACCGTCTAGATTCACAACTTCTGCAGTGAAACGTGAGACTTGTCCAGACTCAGTCATCTCTGTTTGTAGTGCGAACCATAGATCTTCTAACTCTTTTATATTAGGTAAACCTTTGGCTTCTTCAGACATACGTTTCAAAAACGCACCACGTCCTGGAAACTCAGCACTTACTATTGAAGTAGAAATTTGACCGTAGGCTTCAGCTGAAGCTTGACGAACGACACCAAACATTTCACCTAATGTACCTGTTGCTGTTGTTAACTCAACTTCTTTGTCAGCCAAACTTACTTCGTTATCTGCGAATTGTTTCTGCAATCTGTCACCGCGAGACTCTTCAGATTTGAGTTCAGATTTCGCCTTTCTTAGTAAAGATTGTTTATCGGCACGAGCAGATTGAAATTCGGCTTCACGTTTTTTATTAATACGCGCTTCTGAAACACGGCTATTTTTAACTTCATCTAGAAGCTGTTCTAATGTAGTAGCAGCTTGAGCTGAAGAAGCCATTAATGTTATCGACGCGGCAGCTAATATGGATTTAAATACAGTTTTCATCAATATTACTCCGAAGCTTTGATTGGTAGTTTAAGAAGGTCTGCTGGCAATAATTTGTTTGCTGTTCGAACAGCATCAACAACTGGTTTTATATATTCAGCACCCAGCTCTTCCCAAGCTCTTGCGTCATTATCCCAAACCCAAGCACTTTTTTGATCAAGCGATAAGGCTAAAAGGGCTGTTCTACCAAGGTTGAAGAAATCTACAGTGATCTCAGTTCCTTGATAGTCTAACGTGCCTTGATAAGACTGTATCGTAGTGCCGTATTGGTTCTCAATTTGATATGACTCAATCACCTGACGAAATTGTTCAGACGTTGTGACATTAGAATTAGCCATGATGTCACGTAAACGTTCAACACGCTCTTTACGCTCGTCAAGTTTAATCGGAATATCAAGAGCTATAAATTGTTCTAAACTATCAATCATTCTAAACATTAGCGGAACTACGCCACGTTTAACGCCATCGATCCCATCAATTTGGGTTTGCAGTGAATCAATACTGCGCTGCTGATCTGTTACAAGTGTAGAAACATAATCATTGTACACTTTAAGATTTTCGGTTTCATCGACGACTCCACGATACTCAACAAACAATTCCTGTGACTGCTCATACAGGTTGTTTATTTTCTCTTGGGATTTCGCTGCAGCCGCATGAATTTTTGCTTCTTCTTTGTGAAGCTCGTTAAGCGGATCTGCGGAGACGACGGCGCTGCTACCCAGTGCTAAAGCACCAACGACGGCAGAAGCAATAAGGTTTCTCTTGCTCATTTTGGACATAATTCCCAACCATTTTTTTTGTTTTAAATCCTCGTCGAGACTTGTATTTTGTCGACAAGGGGCTTTAGGTTTTGTTGTTTAAGGGGCTTAGAATTTATTAATATAAATACTAGGACTAGTGAATATTCACATGGATGTAAGCGAATTGTCAAGGAAGTACTGTCAGTTTAAATTTACATTTAAGTAAAATTAATTGTTGATTTTTACATGTATTTACAAAATTAATCTGATCCTTCAATAATTGATGCATATTTCTACACAACTATTGCACAGCCATTGCCTTTTGACTCATACTTTTACATCACATCACGTTGGCATAATACCTTAAAGAGCCCATATTCATTTTTCACGATATAATGAAATCTTTAATGATTTTATATGTCTAAACATTGACCAATCGAACGTTAAACATTAATAAATAATTGTATATATCTACTAAAGGAAACAAATTTTACGCTCTCTTAAATATGGAAAACAAGACGTTTAATTTCAATTCATGCTGGGTACTTACCCAGCGTTGCTTGATAAGTTAAGTGATGCTTTTTACACCCATTTAATACTTTGGTTAGACAATCGTTAATAAACCATGACTTCGCTCACTTGCGTATAATACGCAACGTTCTACAGCCAAATATCCATTTACTAATTTTACCTCTTTTGCTTTCAGGGCTGTATTATAGAATAATTCTATTTAGCCTTTAAATACTCTTAATAGTATGTGGGGCGCTACGCACAGCCCCGCTAAATTCAATCTACACAGTTAATATTTTATGGCTATCAGTAACAACGGTTTCTATTTTTTTAAGATATGTTCACTCTTTCAATAATTCTTAAGTTTCTTTTAATATCTAAGTAGAGTTTTAATTAAGCACTATCAAACGCTAAACTTCACTTTACTCCAGTTATTATTGCGTTATTTTTGACCTATAACATGTCTACTATAAATCTGAAGTGCAGCAACACAAAACGAATTGTAGGCCTACCTAGGCTGATTTTATTAATGTGTTAGGACACAAACTTTCAACGTTTTTCAAAGAAGTTTTCTATTGCTTAATTACCTTACTTCACATTGATGGCTAAGTGAACTTACTCGATGAGTGATACATTACGAAAAGATTATAATGATACTTTAATCATTTTTTAAGCGTAACTTCAAAAAAACATATGATTTTTGAATACTGGTTAGCGTTTTACATTCTATGTAATAGTCTACTGTGTGATAAATACATAGCAATATTTCTATAGACGGAATAAAAAACGGATCAAAAATTAAGTTTTTATGTTGCCTCTTTGTTATTTTATTTCAACACTCATATTTGAATTAAGTGTTTTTTTGACGTGAAAATACAACAGATATTTAATTGAACTCCGTATGAAGATTTCATCACCAAAATAACTCACAAAAATCAGAAAATATTATTGTGTCCCGACATATTGATACCTCTTAGTATATTTATGATTTCTTTTAAGCTTGAACTAAATTGTCTGCCATAAAATTTATAAATAATTCTCTATTCGATTAATTTAGTGATAAGTCTGCACTGAGCAACGTGTTTCAAAAAAACGACGAATATGGGAAGGTATTTACGTTTAGAAATCATTGAACATAAACCCTGATATTTTTTAATAAAAAAAATTTAGGAAACGCTTGTGAATTGTTAAAGCCTGTTTTAGAAGCAATGTCATCATTCTTAATTGTTATGAAGGTACCAGATTTAATTGGACTTTAATGAGACCCTAAACAGGTATATGTAGAGTTCGGGGGCACATTGGTAGCTTTTGATAGTATATTTAAAACAGACAATCAAGCACCTGATTCAGTTCATGTAGTAACAAGACGCGGTAATATTCTTAAAAAAGCGGTGTATTTTCAAGAAGCTATAGGATACTTCACAGGTACCGACATGATATTACCTTATGAGTTAAATACAAAAACTAACCTTGGTAATTTTTATCTAGTTGAACCACTTTAAACAAACAGTAACGTTACTACTAAAAATCTTTTAACAGTATCAATGTTTGATGCAATGTGGCGCCTGTGGATTACTAGACTGGCTATCTTGATTTAGTGATTAATCTCTTTTAAAAAGCACTAGAATTGGTACCAGAACACGTCAATGAAGTGCCTTCCAGCATATATTCTAGGCACACACTATAAAAACAATTAAAACTTGATGTCGTATTAAAGTGTCAAAGATGTACCAACTATTCAGCTAGAGTAGATTTAATTAAAAGCTCGAATATAATAAAAAGCTTTTGCTAACCTATCTACAGTTTTAATCTTTTTTCTAAAGACATGACTACAAAGTAGACATAAACACGAGACAAATTTTTATTGTCAGAATGTCACGCCCTTTTTCAACACCTGTTAAACAAATTATTTCTAGTAACTCTGATTTTTAGAATTGGCTAACTATATTCAGTTTACAAAATTAACATTCCGCTATATTTCTGATATTTTAAGTG
>CAZMDX010000349.1:0-4999 GCA_964564805.1 uncultured Pseudoalteromonas sp.
CTATTAAATCACATCAAGCATACATCACAAAAACAAAACTGGTCTAAGAAGTATCAATCAGGTAAAAATAATGGTCCTAATGGAATAACGGGTAAATTAAATATCTCGGGGTAAGTCACATGAACTAAGTACAAACCATTGGGCTTAGCAGTCGATGCGGCTTTAGTCCTGTCTTTACCTTCTAACAATGTTTTCATCCAAGCTACGGGTTTTTCTTTTTTGCCAATCGTTAATAGAGAACCTGTAATATTTCGCACCATATGAAGTAAAAATGCGTTTGCTGTTACATCAATCATAATATAATTACCCAATCGGCTCACATTTATATGACTCATCTTACGCACCGGCGTGTTTGCCTGACAGCCCACAGCTCTAAACGCACTAAAATCATTCTGGCCCAACAAATGTTGAGCCGCTTGATGCATCAACTCATGATCCAATTCATTATGAATATGTGTGACACCTTTAGGCAATATACTGTTGCGCAGACGGTGATTATATATGACATATCGGTAACGTCGTGCAGTAGCTGAAAAACGAGCATGAAACTCATCATCCGTATTTTTCACCCATTTGATTGCAATTGAGTCAGGTAAAAATCGGTTCAGACCTATGGTCCATGCACGGTCGGGGCGCTCAATGCTAGTATCAAAATGTACTACTTGGCAAGTAGCATGAACCCCAGCATCAGTTCGACCTGCACAGACTGCTTTGATTGGTTCGTTGGCTATCTTTGTTAACGCTTCTTCAACGTGCTGTTGCACACTAGCCACAGTTTGTTGGCGCTGCCAACCATGATAGGGTGCACCGTTATATTCAATGCCTAAAGCTAATCGCATCAATCTACTTTTCTTATTCAAAAAATTCGCGGTATTGTAAGGAACTTATACTTAAATAACAGAGGTTTTTAGTTATATCCAAAAAACGAGTCAATTTGAATATCGGCTCATTCTTTTAGTCTCCCTTAAAATCTACTGAATGCAAATTATGTTTTTTCATCAGCTTGTGCATATCGGTGCGATTTCTGCCAGCTAATTCTGCCGCTCTTGTAACGTTACCATCAGTCATTTTAAGCAACTTCAATAAGTACTTGTGCTCAAATGCATCTCTTGCTTCGGTCAAAGTTGGCCATTTTTGCTCAGAAGAAGACAAAGCCTGTTCAACTAAATGAGAGGTGATCACCGATGTTTGAGTTAAGGCAACGCATTGCTCAACGACATTGACAAGTTGCCTAACGTTACCGGGCCACAAACATGTAACGAGTAATTGCATTGCATCATCAGAAAATCGATTTACCTTAACCTGATGGCGTTCTGCACTACTTTTTAACAGATGTCGTGCCAGCAATGGAATATCTTCAGAGCGCTCTCTGAGAGTGGGTAACGTAATATTCACCACATTGAGCCGGTAATATAAATCTTCTCTAAAATTACTTTCCTGCATTTCTTTATTAAGATTTTTATGAGTCGCTGAAATAATTCTCACATCAATTGGGACTTGTTTACTGCTCCCTACTGGGCGGATTGTTTGTTCCTGTAATGCTCTGAGTAATTTTACCTGAAGTGGGATCGGCATATCGCCAATTTCATCTAAAAATAACGTCCCTCCGTCTGCTTCCCTAAAAAGTCCTTTATGTTCATTGATTGCACCTGTAAAAGAACCTTTTGCATGGCCAAAGAGTTCAGACTCAAGTAAATTTTCAGGTAACGCACCACAGTTGATTGCTACAAAAGCTTTATCAGCTCTTTTACTGGCTTTATGTATAGCACTGGCTAAAAGCTCTTTTCCTGTGCCACTGGCCCCGCTTATCAATACACTAACGTCGCGTTTTGCAACGCGATAAGCTTGATCGAGTAATTGCTCCATTTGCATCGAGCGGGTAATGATTTTTTCGCACCACTGTCCCATTTGAGCACCTTGGCTTTCACTTACCGCTTTTTCCATCAGGCTGCGTAATTCAACATGATCTATGGGTTTAGTCAAAAATCCAAACACACCTCTTTGTGTCGCCTCCACAGCATCTTGAATAGTTCCGTGAGCAGTCATCAAAATAACAGGGACATCTTTTCCAAGCCCCATAATCTCTTCAAAAAGGCTTAAACCGTCTAACCCAGGCATACGTAAATCACTCAAAACAACATCAAAATTTTGTGTGTTGATCAACCTTAAAGCTTCTTTACCACCGCCGGCACATTGAACATTGTAACCTTCCCCTTTTAGTCTAATAGCCATTAATCGCAATAAACTGTCGTCATCATCAACCAACAGTACATTGGGATCTAATACGTTCGACTGGCTCATTTTTTATCCTCTTCAATACTTTGTATGATTGATGCTTCAATATTAAGCAACTGGTCGATCTGACTTTTTTGTTTATTTAACAGTATTTGTTGTTCTTCAATATATGATGATTGATGGGTGCTAATTTTTCCTAGCGACACTACGGCGGACTCCATTTCAAGTAAATGCTGACTTGGATGATATAGTGCAACGACAATAAAACGGCTCATCTGCCGGCTTAACTTGGGTAAAATTGACTCAACCCAAGCTTGTGCTCGCAAGCGGTCTTGAAATGGAGTGTCTTTACCTTGACTCAGTAAAACTTTTTTTAACACATCAGCATCTTGTTCAGACAATGCATTTATTTGTTTTTTCCGCTCTGGCCAAGAAAAATTTTCAACCTCATACCAAAACCTCAACCAATATTCAATTTTGCATTCATTGGCTTTTAAATAATTTTCCCATACACAAATAGGTTGATTTGAGACAACTTGAGAACTCGTTTGAGACGTTCTTAAAGACTGAATTAGCTCACAACTAGTAAGCAAAATTAAACTAACTAGTATTATAAATATTTTTGACTTCATATATTTGCTTCTTTATTGGGTATCTGCACACGAATACACACCTGTGCATAATCCACTTCAACCATTTCTGCTTTGCCAGACATCATTCTGGCACAATCAGCAACAATAGATAATCCGAGCCCTGACCCTATTACTCTGTCATTTCGTGTGCCCTCTCCACGGCTAAAAGGTTGAAATAGAGCATGACGTTGCTCTTCGGCAATTCTACGACCATGATTAGCGAAATCAAGTATTTGCATATTATCCTGAAGATAGAGCCTGATATAAATGGGATTACCTTTACTGCCATGGGCAATAGCATTTGACACTAAATTATCTAAAATTCTTCTGAATAACTTATGGTCAGCAAAGACTGTAGCTAAATCAATTTTTATATCTAATTGATTATCGTGTTGGTTAATTGCCAAACTATTTTCAGTCACAAACTCTTTAAAGAAATGATCAGTATTAATTTTTGAAAACACAGGTTTAGCTTGTTGAAGTAACAGATTATAATCAAGTAACTGCACAATGAGTAAATTGAGCCTATCCGTACTACTATTGAGTAGTGATAACACTTCATGCTGTTCAGGATTTAATGAACCCACTACCTGCTCAGTCAATAATGAACAGCCTTCTTTGATACTGGCCAAGGGTGTTTTGAGCTCATGGGATGCATGTCGTAATAAAGCATGTCGCAAATTTTCAGATTGAATTAAGCGGCCTGCTAATATATGTAATTTCTGCTCTAATACAATGAGTTCCTTTGGCCCAGAAGTAGAAATGATCGGTAAAGCATCTTCCTGTCTAGAGATAGCAGTAATGACTCGTTCAAGTTTAGACACTGGTTTTAAAATGGCTTTTGAACCAAGAACAATTAATAAAAACGAAACACCTAACAAAGATGCGGTTAACCAAAATTGCGTTTGCTGCACTGACCTAACATAAATTTGTTGTGCTCGGATTTTTTGATCAAGGCTGTTATCTACTTGCATTGCTAAATCATGCAAATTTTGTTTAAATTCGGCCAGTTGCGCGTCCAACAATAATGGGTCTTCAACGTCTAAATATTGGTTTATCCACTCGACACGTTCCGACAAGTCTTTACAGTTTTGTTTTTCCAAAAGCTGACTACAAACAGGTGTTTGGAATATAGAAAATCGCTGGATTGATTTTCCAATTAAGGGTTTTAGTGCGTCTTTTTTTACAATATGGTACTGACGTACTAATCGCTCAACATCAACTGATAGACCTTCCATTTTACTCACACGTCTGACTGTATTGACGGCGTATTCAGCCTCACTGGTAGCAATTTGAGCAATTTCACTTAGCTTGATTTGACTAAAGCCGACTAGCAATACCAAGGGCACAAGAACAACCACAAAACTGACGAGTGTTAATTGCCGAAGTGAGCCAAGTTGCATGGCAATTCCCATTAATTTTATCAATTTATTGTGACGTCAGCATAATAAAAATAGACCGGACAGGTCGATATTTTCTAAATTTATTTAATTTGTATTTATCAAATCTTAATTGTATCGATTTCATCAATCAGTAAGGCCTTTGTTTTAATCAGCTCAATTGAGTCGATTTTCCTATTACCATCCGACTCTGTTTTGTCAAATGAACCCAAATAGTAGGGCCTGCAACCGCTTCTTTAATAATAATTTGACTGTTTTTATTTAAATCAAGTTGCTATCAATTAAACATCAGCCCACACAAATACAGACAAAAGCAAATGTGCAGGTTCAAAAATGAATAATAATGAGGCAACGTAATCAGTTTTTTATGACAGTAACTCCCCACGTAATAAACTTGATAGCATTCTAAAAGATATCAAATTTCATGAAAAAGGCTTTTTACCATCAGTGATACAAGACTCAATTTGCATCAAGGTTAATAACACGATTATTTGCGACACCATCACAGCCAATAACTAAATGAAAAATATATTAACATCCTTCAACGTACCTATTTATATGCTAATCACCTGAAAAACCAGTCAGTTTAAGTATGATTACTATTAAAGCGATACATTGCTTTTCAAAGCACTACATGGTTCGTGCCAAGAATATATTTATTATATATTTCAATCAATTAAGAAGAAGAATTAAATTAATAAAAATAAATGCATGATACTCAAAAATGATGTG
>CAZMDX010000350.1:0-1566 GCA_964564805.1 uncultured Pseudoalteromonas sp.
TTCCTCAACTTCACAGTCAAAATTAAAATACGCCTCACAATTAAATTTTGTATCACGTGTGAGAAATCAAACACTTAGGTAGCCATTGTGAAGCTTTAAACTTTTGACTAAAAGGCACAAGGCATTATAAGGTTATTTTATAAATGACTAATCTAAGGTTTATGCTTAGCAATAGCTGACCATCATATCGTTGCATGATCTTTGTTAGAACAAAGCAAAAGTAGCAGTTAAGTATTTTTCTGTAAACTCAACCATCCATAAGGGGATGCACCAACACAATAATTTTGTGTTGGTGCTTAAGTACATATTCTAATGTCGTTACTGATTATTAATCGCTTTTATTATAAGAACAGGTTCGTTTTACTATTTTAATTTTAATTTTAATTTTTCACGGTGAATATTGTTTCTAAACACGAAGACATTTCTAGAATTTCAGATTGCTTTATCGTGAAAAATGGAGACTTTATTTTTAGGGAAATAACTCATGTATCATTTCTTAAAATAACAATGTACTAATTTACTAATTTACCTAGCGAATTTTATTTACTTGTCATGCCGAAGACGAATAATTAAACATTATTGGAGCAATGACTAAGAAAACGACAACCTTGGGAAACAATAAATTAAAAATCTAACTATCATCAATAAAATGGTCACGCTTACATTCTCTACCTCGAGCTGTAAAAATGAAAAGCTGAACCAGAAGTTATAAAAAATAACAGCTCATAAAATATGAAGCCGCACACGGATACCGATGGTTTTATTTAATTAAGTGCGACTAGGTTCAAACCCTAATTTTATTTTAGTGCTGATAGAGAGCTTTTTTATTTCTATATTTGGATTCCATAGCAAAAGTTGTGACAGAGTTACACTATACTTTTTAGTCAGCTGATGCAGGGTTTCGCCTTTTTCTATAGTGTGAGTAAGTACTAAAGGTTGCGCTTTTGGGATGTTAGTTTTAGATGGAAGTTTATCAAAAACCATATCGATCTTTTTAGCTTTTACTGCCGTCACGTTAAAATCAATGCCCTCGTAAAAATCTCCAGTCTCCCCAGAAAGAACAACGACGCTAAGGATCTCTTTTTCAAGCGTGATGGTTTCGCTACCTAGATAGTTTATTTTCAGGTCGTATTTACCCGGTTTTAAATCCTGTAGAACAAAAAAACCGTCATACTCTGGGGCGATGCTGGTGTAATAAACATTATCTTTTTCAACGACTATCTCAACATAACTAAAAAACTTATTGCTTATTTTGTCTTCTATTTCTGGCAGGTAGATAGACCCCATGATCAAGGATAAAGGAACCAGTCCGACAGTTATTTTTTTACCCGATGCAGGTAACAGCTTTACTGTTTGCTCACTATCCGCTCTCAGTGTAGGGTCGATCATGATACCGGAATAATCATAACGCAATTCATTACTTCTATATGGCTCTACATCACTAAGATAAAAAACACCTGCGCTGTTGGTCTCTACTTCATTTTGACCTATCCCCACTCCTACGCCCACAACAGGCTCCTCGTTACTGTCTTTTTCGCCATTGGCATTTTTATCAATAAAAATAGT
>CAZMDX010000351.1:0-16684 GCA_964564805.1 uncultured Pseudoalteromonas sp.
CTGCGATTGCATAACACTGTCACTCCTGAGGTAATGAATAAAAAGCCCACTAAACCCGCCACTAATCCTAATTCCGGAATAGGACTGTGAATGTCAGTAGGTAAAGAAGGTTTAGTTAATAGTTGTAACACTGGGTAAGAAGCAAACACATCCGCTTTTCCAGCTTCTAATCTGGCGGCTGCAGAAGTAAATATAGCCTCTGCTAAATCAAACTCACGTTGTAAACGATCTAATACTGCCGACTCACGCGCGTAAATTTTGAGTTGATCTTTGAGGTGTAACTCAGAGCGGTGTAAGTCAACAATTTGTGCTGTAATACCTTGGGCTTTGGCAGAAGCTTCGATCAAATCTGCAAACATTTGTGCACGCTTGGGGTTCACTTCTAAATCTAGGCTATTAAAAACAGTCGCGGCATGAGGTCCAGCAATAATGCTACTGCGCGCAAGTAATGCAGAACGAGAAGCTTGGTAACGTTGTTGCTCAGCGACTACTTTGGGATGGCCATCACCCCAACGAGATTGATACTCAGACAGTTGTGAGGTACTAATGTCGAGTTCTTTTAGCAAACCACGAAACTCTACGTCAGACTGTAAGATAAAGGCTTTACCAGCCAAATCAGCCGAAACTCCCAAGTTTTTGCCTAAGCCATAAGCGTAGTCACCTAAATGGGACACATCAGCATGTAAATAAAGTTGTTTTTCTTTAATGGTTTGTAAGCTGATAACCAATAAAGTGAATTGCTCTTGAGACACCAAAGACGAGCTTTGTTGAAACTGCAATATATTGGCTCGGGCTTCATTTAATCTAACGCGATACTCTTTAAGTACACCTTGAATGCTCTCATCTCTGTGCAACACTTCATCGGCACGTAAACGGTCTAGTTCGTCCTGAAGGCTGTCATACAATGCCCATGCTTTAGCTTCAGCCTGTTTGGCACTGTTGCCTGTGATGCTTATGGCCAAAATAGAGGTTTGTTCTGTGAGTGCAATTTTTGGCTGACCAAATTTTTCAGCCGACAAAGATAACTGGGCACTAGCGAGATTTAACACGCCTCTGCTTAGCAACATTTCTTTGTAATTGACTCTTGGATTAAAACCATGAGACGAAAATGGAGCACTTGTTTGAGAAACCACTTGGCCCACATTATCAAGGGCCACACTAGATGTTGCACCTGTACCAGGTAATACTAGCTCCAAGTCACTTTGATATACTGGCGCTTTGTTTAGATAAAGCATCACAATCAATGCGATAAATAAATAACCACATAGACAAAAAATCAAGTAGGGCCATTTAACTAAACGATAAACCTGTCCTCTATATCTTTGGTAACGCGTAGGGATAGCGATGGGATAAAACATATTAGTCACCTAAAACAATAATAAGAATGGGGTTAATACATCTACAATAGTCCGTGCTACATCACGCATATTGGTAATATCAGAGTCGTAACAAGCAATGGCATCGTTGGGCATGACATAAGGATTAATGTCATCACGGTTGGCTTGTCTCATTAATTGTTCGACAGAACGCTCAATTACCTGTGTTTGATTAGTTATGGGGTGAATACTGGCTAACATCACTTTGCGCGAAGCATTAGTCCACTCTTTACCACCGACACAGTTAGCTGAAACCGCAGCCTGTAATAATTTTGTGCCATAAGGCAAATTGGTAGCATAACGCCCCACTGCCGCGCTTGAATTGTTTTGTGCCGAGTCAATAAGGTTAGACATAAATACCCTAAATCCTTTGGGTGTAATTTGACTAGGCCTCACTAAATGAGGTTGAAAACATCCCGTGCTTGGCACAATCACCTGATCACCATCGATAAGTGGATAATCCTTGACTGGCAAGCCAGATAATATGCCTGTTAAGTCGACTTCAATCTGCCAACCTTGACGAATTAAAATAACCTGATCGAGTTTAGCGTCGGGTCGTGCACCATGGGCACCACGGATGGCCTCTGATAGCAATCTTCTGTGACTATAATCGCCTGCAGCAACAACCCGTTGATCCATTTCATTATTAGCACGTTTGTGATTAATTAATATTCTACCCGGTTGAAATACCGCGCCAGTAACCGGCACTTCAATTGCAGCTAAGTGCAAAACCTTGACGTACACTGTGGCGGTAACGGGACGAAATATGTTAGCTTTAATTAATGCCATTTCAACCCGTTGCGATAATTCTCTTGGCGACATACCAGATGCATGAATAGGTTCAAGAATGGGCAAAGTGAGTAAACCTAAGTTGTCTAGTACATAACTGCCGTTGAATCCCTCTCCATACTCCATCATGATCTCAATCATATCCCCTGGGCTAAGTGGTAATGTATTACGCGTAGGATTCATTTTTGAGGGTAATGGAGCTTGGCTTGGAGCAGAAGACAAAATAGGTTTATCAACGCGGTAATGTAATGGCGCCGCAAAGTCTAAACGTTCATTACAATTTAGTTGTGCAGCAAATACTTTGCCCGGGACACTTTGTTGGCTGAACAGTTCGCCCGTTTCTTTTTCAGCTCCAAAAAAACCGGAAGAAGAGTTGTCTATTTTTTGTAAGCTATGATGCTGAGCGCAACCTGCTAATAACCAAAAACACAAAATAAGAGTGGCGGTGCTAATTTTCGTGCCGTGTGTAAGATTTAGTAGAACAGTTTTCATCCAATACCCCGTGGCTAACCTGTAGACCTTGCAACCTATATAACTATCTATTGCAGCAACTGGGCCAATCATCAAAAAAAACATAAGCAACTGTTTTATATAATTTTTATTTTTATAGAAAGATATATTTTTTGCATTATGCAAAGGCATTTACAGTTGTTTTTAATTTGCAAAGTACGAATTGCGAAAGAACTTAAGGGATAATGAGGTCAACTTGCAATAATAAGTTGTATGCGGATAACTTATTATTGCAAGAGCTTTTTCTTACAGCTAATACGCTCCTTTAGCACTAATAACACAAGGTACTGTGGCCAATAATATTTTGATATCAAAAGCGATACTTTGTTGTTGAAGGTAACAATCGTCTAATACAACTTGTGTATCAAAATCAGTATCCGCCCTACCTGACACTTGCCATAAACCAGATAAGCCTGGTATACCGTGAAGACGACATACTGCTGATGTAGGATATGCATTGACCTCAATAGCTAAAGCTGGACGTGGGCCAATTAACGCCATATCACCTTTAACAATATTGATTAATTGCGGTAGCTCATCAATTGAGAACTTACGAATAAATGCACCGACTATTGAAATACGTGGATCATTTTTATATTTTTTGCAAATACCCTCTCGATCACTCTTACCTGGATCAGGCTCGGCATAACGGAGATCTGTTTTTAAATACATGGAGCGAAATTTGTACATTCTGAAATGCCGACCATATTTACCGATTCGATCTTGGCTAAAAAAACAACCGCCTGCGCTTTCTAAACGAATAAGTAACATGAATATCAATAATAAAGGTGACAAAAAAAGTAAGGTCATCAAGGCGACTGAGCGTTGCAGAAACATCGGTATACCATTATGTTTGCCTGTCAGTTTGGTTCGGTAAGAAGAAGTATTTTGTTCCCTTGCAACAATATATTGGTCAATAATTAGATTTGAAATAATATAGTCAATCATGATTAAAATCCTCGACTTGCGCGGTTAAAAACAAAGGTACGAATTAAAAATAATGGATTACCAATCACATAACGGTTAAATTTTTCTTTTGGTTCTTGTATTAATCTCCAGACCCATTCTAGGCCTAATTCACGCATCCATATTGGCGCTCTTGAAATATGTCCTGAATAGAAGTCAAACAATCCACCTACCGCCAATGCACTGCGACAAGTAAGATGTGGCGCGTTATCTTCCAGCCATTTTTCTTGAATGGGTGACCCCATTGCTAATAGTAAAATATCGGCATTAGATTGATTAATACGCTTTACTACGTTGGTATCATCAATTCGCTCAAAATATCCATTCTCAGCTCCAGCGATACGTAACTTTGGGTATAGTTTCAGAAGATTTTTAGCTGTGGCGTTTGCCACTCCGGGTTTAGCCCCCAATAAATAGATTGAAATCCCTTGAGCCTGTGCGGCTTCGCACAAATGAGGCAGCATGTCTGTGCCATTGACATTATCTTTTATATTGATGCCAAGTTTTTTTGCCGCTAGCCTAAGGCCAGAACCATCAGCAAAACATCGGTCAGCATTATTTAGACTGACACCCAACATCGGGTTTTCAGCGAATAAGTTGACTGAGTTAACATTAACAAAACAGCCTGTTTTACAGTTCTTAAGTGTTGGGTTAGAGTTTTTCTTATCACTTTTTAGACCGAGCTTTTCAGACAAGACCCAGTCAACAGCATCAGTCATAGTGTCATTATTAATTTTTAAACCGAACAAAGTAAATACTGAAGGGGTCTTTAACTCAGACTTACTATTGTTGTATAAAAAAGTGGTGACCCCAGCTTTTAATAACAACGATAAGTATCCTAATCGATTAGCAGTAAACTGCTTTATCAGTAACTCAGATTTTTCGGTAGTGGCTAAACCACTGGCTTGATGCAAAGTCACCGCATCAAACAAACCCGCAGAAATAAAAGAATATGATTGTAAACACTCTATTTGCTTTTTATTCAGTGATATATCAACTGGCATTCCACATAGGCTTATGCGCTTAGTTAATACAGCCCACAACATAGGTAAACCTTTAAAAAAGCCTGAACTAAATCGCTGGTATTGAACCGTTCTGCCCAGACAGTCTTGCTTTGAAACATAATCAAAAATCGGTTTACCTTTGATCACTGCCATACACGCATTAAATATTAGAATTGGTAGGCTAATTAACAATAAACAAGCACTGATCGGGCAGTTTAACTCGGTGCCTAAATAACGTTTTTGTTGGTTACAATCTACATCACGACTTCTAACATTGAGTAAAAGTGGTTTAGTTGACATATCGCTCTCCAATCACTACTAGTTTTGATTACCTAGAGCACGGTGGCGTTTCTAGGATACATTTAGTTGTGATGTTGCGTATCTTATGCCAACTTTTAAAAACACATAAAGCTATGATTTAAATGATTTTTATTATATAAATAGAAATTCGTAAGCGTTTTATTTTCATTTTAAGAATGCAAATTGATAAATTTCTTATAACGAAAAATTAGGAAGGGTAAAAAGGAATTTTATTTTTAACACACAGTATTGTCATAATTAACGCTGTAATTGAGATAGGTTTATACTGACATTAGCGTTAGACACGACCAAATTTAGAATAGCGCTGTAAAATCAATTCTGTAAGTTTAGTTAGTTTGTCTTTGGGGGGGTAAGATTGAGTTATTATCTCAGTTAAAGCATGGCATTTACTGAATAATTTAGTCAATCGGGCTAGTATTTTGTGACTTAAATTAAGCCACAAATTTGTGCGTAGAGGCCCAAAACTAAAGTGCCGAATATAGTCATTGAGTTCTGGATCGTAAGTGTTATTCCAGACTCTGTCTAAGGTAGTTACAAATTGACAGTGCTGGGTATACTCGATGATATGCCCATTTTCCCCCCAACCTACATCATTTTTAGCCAATATTGGTTGGTGCCTAGCTATTATTATACTGTTTAGCCAACGGCGAACCTTGTTATGGTTTTTTAATAAAATAACTCCTGAGTTATATCGCCCTGTATAACTTTTTGCTAAATACACATATTTATCAGGGAGTAACACGCTGCTCAGTTTAGGTGTATGCGTCTGGATATATGCATCTGCGTCCACAAATAATACGGCATCATAACCACTGTCCAACGCTTCAATCATTAAGGTTAATTTTAACCAACAGCACTCCACACCAATAGAGGTTGCATATGGGCGAGTGACAACTTGATAGGTATACCCATTGCGTTCTGCATAACGTTTATGGGAAGCAATACAATCTTTGTAAAGCCATTGATAGCCATTAAGTGCAATACTGAATACCAACACATTATTTTTCATGGTTTCACCACTGTAATACTGATTTCAGATTAATTCTCATACTGTCAATGCAATAAACAATCCATTTTCGCATCAAGTAAAAATCAAGTATTAGCGCTAAGAGGTGCAATTAAATTGCTTAATTTGAGAATCTCTTTTTTTTGAGTTGCAAATTGCAAACTATCCGTCAAACAATAAGTTCCTAACCACACAAAAAATAAACCTATGTTCTATGTAAGTTTTTTAAACTCATTTTAAAATATGGCATAAATTGTTCATTCACATATATCTAACACTTTTAAATCCGTCTCAGTACCACGCCACCGCTAGTTACAAGACTTGGATCCAAAAAAATATTCAGCGTTATATCAGCACACTGCTTCATCGTAAGCTGGTGACATGGGGGATTTGATTTTAGGCGTTGACTGTCTATCAAAGATAAAATGCGGTGGTGTCTATAACAACGAGATGCTCTGTATTAAAACGACACCTAAATGGCCCATATAAAAACAGTGAGTAATTCAAAAAATCATCATAACAACAACAGCGCTGACTATGTTATTGATGATCAATAGTAGTTTCTTAATGATTATCAAAGAACTTATAATCCTTGATCCCTAATCAAAATACTGGATTGCTTTAATTTATGGAAATAACTGGCTTCGCTTTAGTGACTCCAATTTTGATGCTCTGGCAATCAGGCGACACCTGCGCATTCTTTATAGCACAAGTGAAATAGTAATTAGATATTGGCTGCTCAATGTGTATTGTTCACACATTCAATATTGGTTAGCGGCTCATAAATTTAGATCGAAAACTAGTGTAAACTTTGTGCATATAGCTGAAACTAGGCAACCAATATTTATGAGCAATTTTCGCTTATATCTTTTGCCTACCATAGTGTCTACTATTTTGCTGTACGATGGGGTTTGATTTTTTACATGCCAATCATAACTGGATCTGACGGGTCATTTAAAAAACTAAGCGTATTATAATTTGCTCAACACTATATTTGTCTATTAGAAATAATGACCAACACGTTAACGAGACAATTACATGAATGATAAAGTTACAGTAACTAAACCACCTATGACGGTACTTTGCGTGGATGATGAATTAGATATTATTCATGCTATGAAACGATTGTTACGCAAACAAAACTACAACTTGTTATTTGCCTCAGGTGGTTCACAGGCCTTAGAAGTGATGCAACAGAACGACGTTCATCTTATTATTTCTGACATGAGAATGCCTGCTATGTCTGGTGCAGAACTATTAGAAAGAATAGCTACGTCCTACCCTAACAGCTATCGAATTTTGTTGACTGGGTATGCAGATGTGGAGTCGACAGTTAGCGCTGTCAATAAAGGCGAAATCCACAGATATCTACAAAAACCATGGGATAACGAGGAACTAATCAGTTCAATAGAAGAAGGATTGGAAAAAGTTCGGTTAAACAATGAAAATATACATTTACAAAAGCTAATAAAAAAACAAAATATTCAACTCAAAGAGCTAAACCAGAATCTTGAGAATAAGGTGACATTGCGCACCAAACAGATCCACACTGCCTTGAATAGAATAAAACGTAACAATAACGCTACACAAAAGGTGTTGTATAACCTGATTAACATCAACCCCAATATCAATAGTGGTTTTGCAAATAGTGTAAGCCAACTATCTAAGAGAATTGCCAAAAGTTTATCCTTACCTAATGATGAGATCAGTGATGTAACCTTTGCAGCATTATTGTGTGAGATTGGATTGCTGGGCTTGGATACAACCGTTTATACGAAGCCATTTAACGAACTCAACTATAACCAAGTACAAAATTATTTTAATCAAACCAAAATAGCACAACTAATTCTCGGCCCGGCTCTTCATTTGCAAACTGTGTCAGATATTATCAGCTACCAATATGAGTGCTATAACGGCGGGGGTCCTTATAAACTCCTTGGCTCGCAGATCCCTGAAGGAGCAAAGATTCTTTCTGTTGCAAGAGATTACTGGCGTTATACATTAGGTCGAATGACCAAAAACAATATGAACGAATTGCAAGTAAAAACAGAAATGATGAAATTTACTGGTACACGTTATGACCCTGAGATGCTCGAGATATTATTCAATACAGATAATATTGTTTCTGACGATTTTTTTGAAAAACAAATTCTCACTGGTGCACTTGAACCGGGTATGGTGCTCAAATATAATTTGTTCAATAATACACATATTTTATTATTGCCAGAAGGACATGTGTTCAATGAAGTGACGATAGCAAAGCTGGTACATTTCGAAAAAAGTCAATCAAAACTAATTTATTTAATAGTAGAAGAGCAGCAGTTCGAAACCTAGATACTCACTGGAAAAGATATATGAAAGGTGGTACCAAAGCCAACTTCAGAGTCAACCGTCACCTGCGCATTGTGCGCCTCCAAAATAACATAAGAAACAGACAAGCCTAAACCAACACCAACGCCAAAAGGCTTAGTGGTAAAAAAAGGAGTGAATAACTTAGTAATTGTCTCTTCGTTAATACCGCAACCTGTGTCTTCAATATGTATAGTCACTGTTTGATTATCTTGAGTATGCCATATACTGAGCTTTCCACCTCCTCTCATCGCATAGGCTGCATTGGTAAACATATTTATAAATACTTGCTGTAACTGGCCTAAATCACCTAAAACTAAAGGGCACGCTCCTGTCATTAGATTACTTACTTGATGCTCATATTTAAATACGTTCCCGGCAATTCTTAACGCAGCATCAACACATTTATTAAGAGATAATTGGATCAGCTTGGCATCTCCAGCGTGAGAGAAACTTTTTAAATCTTCTACAATATCTCTCACCCTATTTAATCCTTCAATATTGGAAGTTAATAAAGCGGCAGAATCCTCATCTATGTATGTGAGATCAACCTTGTCACATATTGCAGTAAACGACGACATACCCAAATTTTTATGTTTTACCAATTCACTTTTAATATCATCATGTAGGCTTTTATAGTCTTTTAAGTATTCTTTAAGAACCTCCATATTTGAACGGATAAAAGCTATAGGGTTATTAATTTCATGGGCAACGCCAGCAGATAACTGACCCAGCGATGCCATTTTTTCTGATTGAATGAGTTGACGTTTTGCCGTTTCAAGGTTGTTTACGGAATTTTGAAGTTGTATGTTTCGTCTTAATATACGTTCATCGGTTAGTCTTCTTTGAATACCGCTAGTTAAGTTATCTCTTGCAGTCGCCAATACTGGAAATATGTCTTCATCAACTAACTCCATTTGACTCCAGAATGCTAGCCAGCCCGTTTTACCGCCAGATAAGGCAAAATTCATATACAATATGCAACCAACTGGCTTTAAATCATGATGATTAACTTCGTTGGCCACAGAAACAAACCAAGGGTGTAATATATCAGTCTTACTTAGAGGTAAATTGGCGCTAACATGTTTTTGTAGATCACTTTGACGATGCCATCCGAACTCTTTGCTCCATGCTTTGTTAAAAGTGCCATCTAATTCGACACCATATTCAGTCACAAAGTAAAATCCATATTCAGCAGTACAATATTCGCAAGTGAGTTCAACCATATTGTCGATCATTTCGTTTAGCGGAAGTTTAGATGCAATCCTCATTGAAGCTTTACCAAGGTATTCAAGCTCAGATTGTATTTTTTTAGAATAAGCCAGTGCACTTTTCAAAGACTGATTGGTTTGGTAAATTTCTAGAGAATACCTCTCTAGCTGGTCCTCAGCCATATTTCGTGCTTTTTTTTCCCTGTCTGCCTTGCGTTCAAGAACGGCAATGCGTTTGTAAAGTCTCTCCACAGAGTTAATCTCGATATCACGAGGCTCTTTATCTACATCATTATCTTTATTCAAATTTTATCAACCACAAGTACACATCGCTGGTCACCCTCATGCTCACACTCAGGCTGAGATACCTTTATTTCTTGTTCAGTATGCTCAGCAAGTCCATGCACAATGCCTTCACAGAAAAAGCATAACTTGCGTGGTGACTGATAATGAAATGAGAGTTGATTAGGTGTTTCAGATAAAAATTCGAACTCAGGGCGTAATGCATCTGGATTAAGTTTATGTACCTCTACGTGAATAAAACCTTGAACTGCATGTAAAAACTCAAATACGTCTTTGAAATCGTGCACACCAGCTGGCGCAATACTATATAACTTTTTAAAAACCCATTTTCCAAAGGAAAATTGTGCATCTTTTACTGATATATTTTGTTTATCAACCACTAAACCAATGAGTGTAAATAATTCTTGGTCATCATAAGTGTGGGCTGTTGTATAAACGCCCTCACTTGGCAACTCTGCTTCATTTAACAATTCATCCCAGAACTCAACTCCCCAAAGTTCTTCAATAAACTCATTAAAACTTACAAGTATTATGCCTTTCATAAGCGGCCTTTTAAAATTTCTCGTATAAGTATTAGATACTTTAATTCAATTTTCCAGTCATTAGTTTCATAAAATTTGAAGCTCACATAAGCTGGTTTATAAACAGACTAGGATAAACGGTTGTAGTGCCAGCGATATAAATTAACGTCAGAAAAAAATATTCATACAGAATTTGGATGAAGTCAAGACCAATAAATGGCCTTGACTTTTTTTGAACACATCAACTAAATAATCGCCAAAACCAGCCTTTAGACAGTTCTTCTTCACACGTTTTTAATTGGGTTGCGTATTGCATAGAACGGTTTTTGACAATTTTAGCTACGTCTTTGAGCCATGGTTTTTTATTATAGCTACCTTTTTTGTATCCACCCCAGCCCTCGTGATAATTAAGGTACTGTAGTTCAGCGTCCCATTTTGATATTCCATTTATCTTGTTAGTTTTACTAATAAACCAGCCCATAAAATCCATGGCATCGTGAAAATCTGTACGATCAGCCCATGAGTTCTCAGTTTCACGTTTGTAATCATCCCAAGTTGGGGTTTTAGCCTGAGAATAACCATAGGCGCTACTGACACGTCCCCAGGGAATTAAGCCAAAGAAGAAATAATCTTTAGGTGGAAGGGCTTTTGCCTTAAAAGAACTTTCCTGGTACATCATTGCCATTGGTACATGAATAGGCACACCCCACTTCGTTTTCATGTCGTTAGACGTTTCAAACCAATCCCGTTTTTCAGTGAAAATATCGCAAATATTACTGATGTTTTTGGGCGGTGTAGCAGTACAAGCTGCTAAAAATATTGTGCTGGCAAGACTAATTAAAATAATTTTAAAGAATTGACATTTCTTAGTGAACTTTAGTTGCATAACCTACTCTTAATTAGCGTGTTCTAGTTAGTGTGAGTTTCCCTGGTAGTAGCTTTGTAGCCTGATATTAATCAGGCTTTTTTTTACTTTAAATTAATCAGCTGTATCAGCCAAAAAATAACTACTTAGAAAATCATCGAAAGGAATATTATCCTGTTGCTCAATTACACGTTGTTTTTCTATGGATAATCTAGCGTGTTCAGTTAACTCCCCAGCATTCATAAATTCATAATCAGAATTGAGTAATTGTTGTTTGTAATCTTCCCCCAGAGATAGCCCTAAGGTACCGTTGTCACATTTTTGACTAACCAATTGTTGTAAAATTTTGGCTGAAGGTGTCAAACTAGGATCAAGTATTTTTTGTTTTTCAAGTTCTAACGCAGCTGAATAATGTGTTGAAGCGTTTGCTTGATCGAGTACTAAAGCGACTCTTTTCATATCTGAAAAAAGCTGCAGTGCCCATGAAGGTAGACCTATAGACTGCTGACCATTTAAAAGTCTAAGCTCAGGATCTCTTCCATTATTGACTACCGCGCTAAGATTGGCCTCTGTTTCGTTATAGTGGTCGGTATCCATCATGGCACTCGGATAGGCGACACAATATAACAAAAACACATCAAGAAAATAAAACTGATTTTCCTCAATGCCAATGGCACTGAATGGATTAACGTCTAACGCTCGCACTTCAATATAACTGACGCCTCTTTTGTCTAACGCTTCTGATGGTTTTTCCAAAGACTGAGTTGGTTGTTTGGGCCTAATAGGCGAATACAGTTCGTTTTCAATCTGTAGCACATTGGCATTTAACTGTTGATACTTCCCATCTTTCTTACCCGCATATTGTTGAAAAACAGAAGAAGGTTGGTTAATCGCTGATTTTAATGAAGAGATATAACTATCAAGGTGGTTATAAGAGATATTTAGGCCAGACTGTGCACTGTTTGTATACCCCAAATCACTCATTCTAAGAGAAGTCGCGTAAGGTAAGTAGTAAGTGCCACTGCCTAGCTTTTTAAAAGGAAAGTTAGTATTTTTACCTTTAATAAATGAGCCACAAATTGCAGGAGAAGCCCCATATAAATAGGGTATTAGCCAACAAAAACGCCGATAATTTCTAATAAGAGCAAAATATGCAGCAGAAATTGCATCTTTATCAGCATTTTCTCCCGATGTTTTTTCTAACCACTGTTGCCAAAATTCGTCAGGCAAAGAAAAATTGAAATGCACACCTGAGATAGCTTGCATCATACTGCCATAACGGTTTTTTAACCCTACTCTGTACAGCGTTTTCATTTTTCCTACGTTAGATGAACCAAAGTTAGCGATAGGGATAGCATCTTGGTCCTCAATAAAACAAGGCATACTCATCGGCCACAGACGTTCATCACCTATATTTGAAACTGTAAATTTGTGCACATCATTTAATTGTCCGATAGTCTTTTGTATGGACGCTTCAGGTGGGGTGATAAACTCAAGCAAGGATTCTGAAAAATCAGTAGTAATAAACTCATGGGTTAAAGCTGAACCCAAAAGCGGTCGATGTGGGCTCTGCGCCAAACCACCGTCTGGGTTGATGCGTAAAGTTTCACGCTCTACCCCGTGACGTATTCCAGTTAGGGTCTGAGTAACTGCTTGGTCTTGTAATACGTGTAAACGCTCTGCAAAAGATGTCTGATTTGCTTGCAAAATACTATCCAACTAAAAATAAAAAAACCAAATTAAGTGATGTAGTCTACCTGCAGTTTATAAATAAAGTAACCAGGGTCGATGGGTAATTCACATCGAGTAACAAATACTTCAAATTGTTTGCTAAAATATACTAACCATTTCAACTAACAATTTCAAATACACAACTACCTTGGAGGAATCGCTATTTTGTCTGGCCCTATTTTGAGTATTTTTGATGCCAAATTTGCTATCAATCAGTTTAGCGGTAATCAACCATTATTAATTAAAATTTTGGAAAAGTTTATTCAACAATATCAACAATTTGACATCCTGATTGCAGAACAGCTGGTGCAAGATTTTCATGCAGCAAAACAGCAGGTGCATACCATAAAAGGAGTCAGTGGAAATCTAGGCATGAAGGCCTTACATAATGGGTGTATACAACTTGAAGACAGCTTTGCTAACCAAACGGCTGAATACACATTAGAAGAGTTTTTACAGGTTTTTAAACAAACCTTAACTACAGTGCAAAATTACTCAGCCGAAAATAGTGTTGAAGAAACGTCTGACTTAGTCCCTCAGCAAGTTGAAAAAACACGATTAATTGCTGCTTTGAAGCGCAACGAGTTTATTTCTGAGAGTAAAATACAAACTTACACACAATCATTAAATCTATCGTCTGAAAAACTAGATGAATTAAAACAGGCTATTCATAATCTAGACTACCCTATTGCCATCGAGCTTTTGGAGTAACTTAATATTTTATTACCTTCGATAATTATCTTGTTAGATCACTCTGACTTTATAGTGATAAACAAACCGAGTAATATTTCTGTGCAAAATGAGTCTCATCAGTCAGGTATTTTACCAATACTTTGCCAGCAGCTTAAGGTTGAGAAATTATGGTTAGTACACAGATTAGATAAGATCACTTCCGGTATTTTAATTTTAGCTAAAAACTCAAGGTCTGCCGCTATATTCGGACAGTTGTTTGAAAAAAAACAAATTGAAAAGTACTACCTTGCTATTTCAGCAAAAAAACCAAAAAAGAAACAAGGGGCTGTAAAAGGTGGTATGAAAAAAGTTCGAGATGGAAAGTGGATGTTGGATAATAGTGACACTGCTGTGGCTATCAGCCAATTTTTTAGTTTTGCTATTTATCAAGGACTCAGATTATTTCTAATCAAACCTCTCACAGGTAAGACACATCAAATACGGGTTGCTTTAAAAAGCATAGGTAGTCCCATCTTAGGGGATGAATTATACAAGGGTTTAAGCGCAGATCGCACATATCTTCATGCTTATTGCATTCGTTTCATCTACCAAAAAAAAACTATCTGTATAGTATGTCCTCCAGATAAAGGTGATGCATTTGTATGTAATGAAACCAAACTACAAATCACTAATCTAGCCACCCCTTGGACACTTAAATGGCCAAATATTAAATTGTCCCAACAAAATAATGCAGGGTAATAAAATATTTAAATCTCCACAATTTGCCATTGTTGGCAAAGGTGCCATTGGCGGATTAATTGGTTTTAAATGCCACCAGCTTGGTTATGACTATCAGCACTTAGTAAAATTAAAGCATCAGCTATTATTTAAAGTAACGGATATAGAGGGTGTATTACACAGTTTCGTTCCCAATAGCACCGTAATAACACTGCCTAGCCAATTTGACATACTGATATTACCGGTCAAGGCTTACCAAGTTATGTCGGTGCTTGAACAATTAAAACCTTTCATTCAACCAAGGCATATAATAGTGCTGCTTCACAACGGTATGGGAACCATTGAGAAAGTTAAAAAAAGACTACCTAATAATCCATTAATTGCGGCCACCACTAGTTATGGAGCGTTAAAACTGGATGCAGACACGCTAACAGAAACAGGATTAGGGCAAACTCATTTGGGCTGGTTAAGCAATGTTGATGTGGAGTTGAAACAATTAATTGAGCCAATACTTTCGGCGCTACTTCCACCGAGTAACTGGCATCAAAACATTGCTTTAGCATTGTGGAATAAACTAGCGATCAATGCCGTGATAAATCCCCTTACAGCTATTCACAACTTAAAAAATGGTGAACTTGCAAAATCAAAGTACAACACCATCATCTCTAATATTTGTTATGAAATTGCCATTGTGATGCAAGCACTCGGTTACCCCGCTGATAACCTTGAACTATTTAAAAATGTTCAACGAGTAATCATTGCTACTGCTAATAACTACTCATCGATGCATCAAGACCTTAAGTTCAAACGCCAAACCGAAATAGAGTTTATTAATGGTTATGTCACTTCCCAAGCTACTGAGTTAAATATAAAGGTTCCATTCAATCAACGTTTGCTAAAACAAATTAGGCAACTAGAATAATCACACTGACATACCTGTCAAGCCCGAGTCACTTATCCATTCACTTGATATGATAAATTTTTTAATTATGCATTTATCGTCTTGCATTGACTTACTTTTTTTAATTCAATATTCCTTAGAGTGATGATGTTAGAGTGTTGATTTTTCAGCCAGATTTCTCAACATTCATAAAAAATAATAATGATTTTGTCCTTTGTAAAATAAATAAAAACGTCTTTAACAAACCTTTTTTTTTAGAAAATTTAAATTATTTACATTTTTATACATGTAGATCTAAAAAGGACACCGGAGTGTCCTTTTAGGTCTTCAAAATACAGGGCTTATTCTGCAGGTACTTCTGGCTTCATATGGGGAAACAAGATCACATCTTTAATTGTAGGACTGTCAGTAAATAACATAACCAATCGATCGATACCTATACCTTCACCCGCAGTTGGCGGTAAACCATATTCTAAGGCACGAATGTAATCTTCATCAAAGTGCATGGCCTCATCGTCGCCTGCGTCTTTTTCTTCGACTTGTTTACGGAAACGAGCGGCTTGGTCTTCGGAGTCATTTAACTCAGAGAAACCATTAGCCAACTCACGACCACCCACAAAAAACTCAAAGCGGTCAGTAATAAAGCTATCATTATCGTTTCTTCTTGCCAGCGGTGACACTTCCCAAGGATAAGCAGTAATAAAGGTAGGCTGATCAAGTTTTTCTTCGGCCGTAGCTTCAAAAATTTCACATAAATATTTACCTGCTCCCCAGATACCGTCAACTTCAGGCTCTTTTATGTGAAGTTTTTTTGCCATTAATTTAAGTTCGGCTAAATGGTTTTCTGGGTCGTTGATCGCTTCAACATTTGCATCAGGCCAGTATTTGATTACCGCTGCGTTCATAGTAAGACGAGTAAATGGCTGACCAAAGTCGTAATCTACTTCACCGATAACATTGCCCTCAGCGTCTTTAGTCGTGTTTTTAATGATGGTTGTGCCCAACACATCCTGTGCCACTTTACGTAACATTTCTTCAGTTAGGTTCATCAAGTCATGGTAATCAGCGTAAGACTGATAAAATTCTAGCATCGTAAATTCAGGGTTGTGTCGTGTGGACAACCCTTCATTTCTGAAGTTACGATTAATTTCGAACACACGCTCAAAACCACCTACTACTAAACGTTTAAGATAAAGTTCAGGAGCAACACGTAGATACATATCAATATCAAGTGCGTTGTGATGAGTAGTAAAGGGTTTTGCTGTCGCACCACCTGGTATTACTTGCAACATGGGAGTTTCAACTTCCATGTAGTCACGTTCAATTAAAAAATTACGGATACCACTGACAACCTTACTACGAATAATAAAGGTATCACGTGTTTGCTGATTGGTGATTAAATCAACATATCGCTGACGGTA
>CAZMDX010000352.1:0-6503 GCA_964564805.1 uncultured Pseudoalteromonas sp.
TTTTTTCTTCATCTAATTCTGCTCCAACATCATCTAATAAAAAGATTGAGGTCTTTGCAGTACGCGCATGTAAGTATTGAGTCTGGGCAAGCTGCATACCTGCAACTAACATCCTTAGCTGGCCCCTAGATAAAACTTCATGAGCATTTGCACCTTGAGTCTTAATACGTAAGTCAGCTTTGTGAGGACCGACACTTAAAAAGCCGTTTTTTTGGTCTCGAGGTCTATTCTTTAGAATAGCTTCATTAAGACTATAATCTTTTTCCCACCCCCTATAATACGAAATTTCGAAAGAAAACTCAGGTAAAAAATCCTTTAAATTTGCATTTATAAGCTGTATCAGGTGTTCATTTATTAAACTTGACCTGTTTGCACTGATCACTTCCCCTTTTTCGCACAAGATTTCAGTCCAATAACGTAAAGCCTGATCAGGTTGGTTGGTTTTATACAGTGCATTTAAGTGCTTTAGACTCTTACTAAAGACCTGAAAATCAAGGTTAAAAGATTGTTCCACGTGAAACAATAACCAATCTAAGTATTGTCTTCGCAATTTGGGCGCGCCAAGTAATAAATCAGAACTCTGGGGGGTGAAGATTTGAATAGGCAAATGACTCGCTAAATCTGAAGCACGTTTTGACTTTTTACCATTAATATTCACAACGCAGCTATCATTTGTCAGTCTACTAATACCGAATTTTTGCTGCTTGCCATCTTCTACAACAGCAGAGCAGAATACGGTAAAACCTGATTTTTGATGACTGATAACATTTTTATGTTTTGAGGTACGAAAAGAACGGGCAAAACCTAAATAATGTAGTGCTTCTAATATTGATGATTTGCCACTACCGTTCTGTCCAAGAAACACATTCAAACTCTTATGTGCAGTGAATGACAATTCATCGATATTTCTGAAATGACTGATCTGGACTTTGTCCAGTTTCATATAGGTGTAAACTTCTTGTAAGAACTAATTATAATCTCATAGGCATTATGACGTACAAAGCAGAGTCATCTTTAGAATCTTCTATTAAGGCACTGCTATTTGAATCAGCAAGAGTAATACGCACATCCTCGCAATTCAAACCATTCATGACATCAATTAAGTAAGCAACATTAAAACCAATTTCTAAACTATCACCATGATAATTAACATCTACGATTTCTTCAGCCTCTTCTTGTTCCGGGTTATTAGCCGTAATTTTTAGCTCGCCACTAGACAAATTTAATCGTACGCCTCTGAATTTTTCATTTGATAAAATTGAGGCCCTAGAGAAGGCATGTTTTAATACATCCTTACTTGACTCTATTTTTTTATCGCCATCTTTTGGTAACACTCTCCTGTAATCAGGGAAACGACCATCCACTAATTTACTAGTAAAAATAAAGTCTGTTGAATAAATTCTGATATGGTTAGAACCAACCTGTACTTTCACTAGTTTATCACTATCTTCAATTAAGCGAATTATCTCTAATACACCCTTACGGGGAATAATAACCTGACGATTTGGCAAAGTAGAATTAGTATAACTTAAACGGCAAAGCGCTAACCTGTGACCGTCTGTAGCAACAGTACGAATAAGGTTATCTTCTGTCTCTAATGACATACCGTTCAGGTAATAACGAACATCTTGTTGAGCCATGCAAAAATGTGTACTGTCGATAAGGCGTTTTAAGTCTGATTGAGGAATTTCAAATTCAAGTTCGCCCTGCCAGTCTTCCAAATTTGGATAATCATCAGCAGACAATGTTGATAAACTATACTTACTGCGACCGGATTTAAGCAATGCTTTATTAGACTCCACACTAAAATCTATGTTGCTACCTTCGTTCAAACCTCTGCAGATGTCTAATAACTTCTTAGCAGGGACAGTAATTTCACCTTCGACAAACTCACCAGTAAGAGTGACATTAGAAATTAACTCAACCTCTAAATCCGTACCGGTTAACCAAAGTGAGTTATCACTAACCTTTATTAAAACGTTAGATAATATAGGCAGTGTATGTCGACGCTCAACAGCGCCAGAAACCAACTGAAGTGGTTGTAAGAAGTTTTCCCTACTAATGCTAAATTTCATCTTTTTACTCGTGAATTTTTTAAGAAGATAGTGTGCGTATTAAGTTTTGATAGTCTTCTTTTATATCATGACTTTCTTCCCTTAGTTGCACTATTTTTCGACACGCATGTAATACAGTAGTATGGTCCCTACCACCAAACGCATCTCCAATTTCTGGCAAACTATGGTTAGTTAACTCTTTTGACAAAGCCATAGCCATTTGCCTCGGCCGCGCAACACTACGACTACGACGTTTAGACAAAATATCTGCCATCTTAATTTTATAATATTCTGCAACTGTTTTTTGAATATTATCGATAGTAACCAGCTTCTCCTGAAGCGCTAGTAAATCGCGAAGCGCTTCGCGAACGAAGTCTATTGTAATGGGCCGCCCCGTGAAATTGGCATTAGCAATGACTCGGTTTAACGCACCTTCAAGCTCACGTACATTTGAACGTAACCGCTTAGCAATAAAAAAAGCAACTTCATCAGGTAAAAATATTTTATTCTCAACGGCTTTTCGCATCAGTATTGCAACGCGCGTTTCTAACTCGGGAGGTTCAATAGCAATAGTAAGACCCCAACCAAATCGAGATTTCAAACGATCCTCAACACCTACAATTTCTTTTGGGTAGCGGTCAGATGTAAGTATTATTTGTTGATTTCCTTCCAACAAGGCATTAAACGTATGAAAAAACTCTTCTTGAGAACGCTCCTTATTGGCAAAAAACTGAATGTCATCTATTAACAAAGCGTCAACTGAACGGTAGTAGCGTTTAAATTCTTCTATGGCGTTATTCTGCAACGCTTTCACCATATCTTGGACAAAACGTTCAGAATGCATATATACAACAGTCGCGTTTTTCTTCTTATCCATAATGCCATTACCAACAGCATGAAGTAAGTGAGTTTTGCCAAGACCGGTACCGCCATATATAAATAATGGATTATAAGCACCACCTGGATTGTCAGCTACTTGCTGAGAGGCAGCTCTTGCTAACTGATTTGACTTACCTTCGACAAAATTATCAAATTTATACGTTAAATTAATATTACTTTTATGCTGTGGTGCAATAGGTGCAATAGGAGCACTATTGGCAGCAACAAAGGGTGTTGAAGGTAAGCGACTACTTTGATGCTGCCTATTTTGAAAAGATGTTGATGATTGATGACTATTTGAATTAAATGTTTTGCTAGTATCTACATTAACGACCTTTACCTCAAAACGTAATTGAGGTGCTTTATCTCCACAAAATTCAGCTAACAAATTATTAATTTGTGAAAAATATTTATCTCTTACCCAGTCCAAAACAAATCGATTAGGTGCAAAGAGAGTAATGTGAGCATCGCCATGTACGGCTTGAAGTGGTCTTATCCACATACTAAATTGTTGAATAGGTAAATCCTGCTGCAACCTATCGAGACACTGATTCCATATAGACATCGAAAAAAACAACTCCACCCTTATGAATAACGGCCCAAATGAGATAATGCAAAATTACGGAACAAAAAAAAGATGAGTAATAGCTGTATTATAATTAGGCGGTTAAAAGCATTTCTGAAACTAGCTGTGGATTATCTCGTTAATCACCACACTAACGCAACATACATTTAAAATTAATTAGAAATAACTTTAACTTTTCTTATATCCAATTGTTTTAACAGAAGTAATCTGCAATTAATCAAAAATTAATAATTGATTAATTGCAGCATAATTAGTGCGAATGTTTACTTATAAATATTAATAATCATAAATATTATGCAACCAAAGTGACTACCCTGTGGATAAAACAAACATTTATGACAGTTATTAATATTTATGTTAACTATCAAGTTTATTAAGTATTATTTTTGTGAGAGTTATTGATTGACAATAAGCGAAGTGATCTCTATTATTCAGCGTCATTTTTGAGCACGGTGATTACCAATAACTGGTTATTACATAAATGTTCATTTTGTTTAAACCTTATGTATAGCGGGACTAGGTCATGAAAAGAACTTTTCAACCAAGCAACTTAAAGCGTAAGCGTTCACACGGTTTTCGTGCCCGTATGGCGACTAAAAATGGCCGCAAGGTTATAGCCAATCGTCGTGCTAAAGGCCGTGCGCGTTTATCAGCTTAATTATCCAAGGTGGGTGAAAATAATTTTTCTCGGGAGCTAAGGCTACTTACTCCCACCCACTTTGAATATGTCTTCAGTGATGCAATTCCGTCTGTTTCACCTCAAATTACATTACTTGCCAGAAAAAACACCTCGAATAACCCTCGTTTAGGCATAACATTGCCTAAGAAAAGAGTTAAGCATGCCCACGACAGAAATAGATTAAAACGCATAATTCGTGAGAGCTTCCGTTTACAACGCCATTCATTTCCAAATATTGATATAGTCGTAGTAGGTAAAAGTGGATTGGATAAATTGTCGAATCAAGATTTGTTTTTCTTGCTGAGTAAATTATGGAAAAAATTAGCGTCGCGCTGCGAAAAATCCCAATTGGGGTAATTAAGTTCTATCAAATAGTGCTTTCACCGATGCTGGGGCCTACATGTAGGTTTCACCCAAGTTGCTCTTATTATGCAATTGATGCAATTACACAACACGGATTACTAAAAGGGTGTTGGTTAAGCTTGAAACGCGTATTGAAATGCCATCCACTGAATGATGGTGGGTATGATCCAGTACCAGAAAAAAAACAAAATAAAGAATGATTTTTAGACTTATGCCATCATTGATGAATTGGTCATAAGTAGAACAATAACGTCGCCGTGGTTTAATGTATTGGCTCGAATAAGTCACCCACATAATTAAGTAGTTAATAAGAGTATTTTATGGAATCCCAACGCAGTTTTTTATTAATTGGCCTCGCAATGGTCGGCTTTTTACTATGGCAACAGTGGCAATTAGATTATGGCCCTCAACCAGTCGCACCTATAACAACGTCTGAGCAAGCAAATACAGAACTGGATATGCCTAGCTCCGAAGATGTGCCAACTGCAAGTTCAGATGGCCAAAGGCTAATACAAAGCTCTCCACTCGGTGGGAAAATAGTATCAGTTGTTACTGATACACTCATTTTAAGCATCGATACAAAAGGCGGTGACGTTGTTTCTGCTCACCTAGCTAAGTTTCCATTAGAAGAAGATTCTGATGAGTTATATAGTCTACTTAAGCCCAGTGGTGACAAATTATTTATTGCGCAAAGTGGCTTAATTGGGCGAGATGGAACAGACAGTAAAGGGCGTCCCACTTATACAGTTGCAAAGGGTAGTTATGTGCTTGAAGGGGAGACTCTGACAGTTCCGCTTACGTTACTGACATCAGGGGGATTAGAGGTTACTAAAAGCTTCGTATTTAACCGTAACAGCCATAAAATTGATGTCACCTATGACATCAAAAACAACACCAGCGATCTTAAACAAGTTCAACAGTTTGCTCAGCTCAAACAAAGTATGCTTGAACAAGAAGGTAGCATGTTTATGCCTATCTATCGTGGCGGTGCATACTCAACTGAAGATGATCGTTACCAAAAATATCCTTTTGACGATATGGTTGATAGTAATCTGAAAAAAACAACGGCTGCAGGTTGGGCGGCAATGATAGAACATTATTTCGTATCAGCGTGGGTTCCGCCGCAAGACCAGAAAAATAATCTGTTCAGCAGAGTTTTGCAGCAAACAAATGGTGTAATTGGCTATACAGGCCAGTCAGTGACAATCGAAGCAGGTGAAACAGCACAGATTAGTAGTATCTTATACCTCGGTCCGAAAGATCAGGATACATTAGCAGGCATAGCAAATGGTCTTGACCTAACTGTTGATTACGGTTTTTTGTGGATGATTTCACAACCACTTTTCACTTTTCTACAATTTATTCATAGCCTAGTAGGTAATTGGGGCTTTGCTATCATTCTCATCACCATCGTTGTTAAAGGGGCTATGTATCCCCTAACCAAAAAGCAATATGAGTCTATGGCTAAGATGCGTGCACTAAAACCTAAAATGGATGCACTTAAAGAGCGCTTCGGTGATGATAAACAGAAAATGCAACAAGCCATGATGGAGATGTATAAAAAAGATAAAGTTAACCCTATGGGTGGCTGCTTCCCACTACTTCTTCAAATGCCGATCTTTTTAGCCTTGTATTGGGTATTGCTTGAAAGTGTTGAACTTAGACATGCTGATTTTATATTTTGGATCACTGATCTAAGTGCAAAAGACCCTTTCTTTGTATTGCCGGTGTTAACGGGTGTCAGCATGTACTTGTTACAAAAATTGCAGCCCATGACAATGACAGATCCCATGCAACAAAAAATCATGCAATTTATGCCCGTAGCCATGAGTCTATTCTTCTTTATATTCCCAGCTGGCTTAGTACTTTACTGGTTGATAAGTAACCTTATTACATTAGTCCAAGCTAAAATCATTTACGCATCGATGGAAAAGCGTGGTTT
>CAZMDX010000353.1:0-6078 GCA_964564805.1 uncultured Pseudoalteromonas sp.
TCAATGATTATGCTTGGTGAGATCAGAGATACTATTTTTGGGCGCGTAACCGAACGAGCTATGAGTAAAATTGGTCTTTTAGTAGTTGAGTATGTGCATAGCCTAGATTTGGACTTTCACCTAAATAGTCGCACTGGCTGGCTATCACGAAACATTGAAAGAGGCATCAATGGCATTAGCTTTTAATGCGTTTCTTTATATTAAACATTGCCCCGACATTGCTTGAGATTGCCCTCGTTATAGGGACTTTACTCTTCAATTATGGCGCTGCTTTAGCATTAATGACACTAACAGTGGTCGTTTTGAATATTCTTTTTTCAACGATTGCTACTGACTGGCGTACCCAATTCGTTCGCGAAGCGGCACGTGCCGACTCTGCCGTAAGCACTATTTCAATTAATAAGGCTTTTGAAATTAACGATGAGAAGCTATTTAGAAAGATAAAAAAACGGTGGTAGATATGATGTCGACGACTTGGATGTTATTCGGGGATATCCAATACTAAGTTGTGCCTTTTACCGCATGTGGCCGATTGAGAACCCTTTTCCTACCTTGTATTACCGTTTTATACCACTGGTTACCGTTTCGTCGCACCCCCGTTTACACCGTGACAGCGGCGCGTATTATCGCCCCTGACAAACATTTTATGGCTCAAGCGAGTCTGTTTAGGCACTACGCTTAATTCTTTCAAATGACAGGACAAAAACTATGCGCAAATTACTCATACTGGGTCTTTTAATGACCACACTTTCAATACCAGTCGTTAAAGCTGAAACACTAACGGTTACTATTGAGAACGTTAACGCTAGTGAAGGGCTGCTAATGCTGCAGATTATGGCCGGACAAAAAGAGTTTAATGGTGAAGTAAGTGCGATGACGTCGATTGCACAGCAGGCCATAGCAGGTGAGGTTTCTTTTACCATTTCCCATCTACCAGCGGGTGATTATGGCATCAGAATCATGCATGATATCAATGGTAACAGTAAGCTCGACAGTAATTTGGTGGGTATGCCGACTGAACCATGGGGCTTTTCAAACAACGCTGCGGGTAATTTTGGGCCACCAAAATGGGATGATGTGAAATTCACATTAAGCGGTAGCATAACCCAAAATATTCGTCTGAACGATTGAGTATTGTCGAAGTTTTTTTGAGGAAATCATCATGTCGATAAATCGCCGTCGTTTTATTACTGCTAGTGCCGCCAGCGCTGCAGGCATTGCAATGAGCAGCTTGCCCTTCGTCGCAATGGCCAATATAAAAACAGAGGATGTTAAGTTGTCATGGGCTAAGCTGTTTCGCAACGCCTTAATTGAAAAACCATGGCTGAGTGCATTCCAGTCAGTTGCTAGTGATTCTTTTAGTAGTCAGGCTCACATACAAGGTAAGTGGCCTCGGGATTTGTTGGGTACGCTGTATCGCAATGGACCTGCTAGGCACGAAATCGGTGATTTCCGCTATCAGCATTGGTTTGATGGTGACGGTATGCTGCAAGCCTTTCGAATGACGCCCAAAGGTGTTTTCCATCAGGGTAAAATGATTCAAACGAATAAATACCAGGCAGAAAAGGCTGCGGGTAGAGCGCTTTACCCAGCATTTGGGTCGGTGCCGCCTAATCCTGCACCTGTTACGGGTCCAAATATAATGAACGTAGGCAATATCAATGTATTGCCCCATAATGGCAAACTATTAGCCCTTTGGGAGGGCGGTTCGCCCTGGGATATGGACCCTGACACACTCGACACCAAAGGTTTGTTCAGTTTTTCACCAGAAACAAAGGGCTTACCGTTTTCGGCGCACCCAAAAGTCGAGGAGGATGGCACACTATGGAATTTTGGCTATGTATCTTACGCCAACTTGATTGTATTGTGGCATATTAATAGTAAAGGTAAGGTGGTTAAGATGGGTAAGGTGAGTGCTGATCCCATAAGCATGCCACATGATTTTATTGTGACAAAAAATCATATCGTTTTGATGATGCCACCGTTACATTTCCAAGCTGGAAAAATGTCGTCATTTCTGGGTGCCCATCAATGGCAGAGCGATCAGGCAACCCGATTGTTAGTGGTGGATAAAAATGATTTTAGCCAGTATAAATGGCTGGAGCTACCAAGCCAGTGGGTATTTCATTTCGGTAATGGTTGGGAAGATAAAAGTGGTGTTATTCGTTTTGATGGTGCTCGAAGTGAGGACCCTTTGAATATGACAAGTAAGTTTAGCGATGTCATGAGAGGCAAGATGAGTGCTGGTAGTGTTACCCGACCTTACCAATATCGTATTGATACTAAAAAATGGACGGTGAGTGAAGTACCGCTAATGGTGTCACATATTCAAACAGAGTTTCCAGTCATCGATCCCCGTGTTAGCTGTCAGCGCTATAGGCGGATAGTCATGTTGTCGAAAAACGACAACACTCCTGCTGTTCATGCAGAATATAATGAAGTGTCAAGTTTTGATTTAGAAACGGGATTGCGTGACTTTTATCGCTATCCTGATAGCCAAATCCCGGAAGAACATTTGTTTGTTGCTAAGCCAGGCAGCGCCCCAGAAACAAAAGGCTGGGTTATTGGTACCGCTCATGATTGGCAACAAGGTACAACACTTTTAAATGTCTTTGATGTTGAGGCTGTTGCTGCCGGCCCTATTGCCTGCGCAACATTACCCTACACGCTACCTTTAGGTTTACATGGAAAGTTTGTTGCTAGTTAAATTGCTTAAAGGCGTAAAAAACAACGCGCTAATTTTCGGGTTAAATACCGTTTTCTGCGGCGCAATTGCGTTATTGCTTTTGCTGTTAGGTGTTACTTCATCGATAGGTCACACTGCCGTTACATCGCTGTGTATTGGCTGGTCTATACATTTAACGTTTCTTTTTACTAACGAAGCGTTAGGACAGATATTACCAACGTATCTTACTCCGATCCCACAAATAGCCATTGGATTACTTTTTGGCTTGTTGTTGGCGGGGAGTATTGTTTATGGTCAGCCTTTGATTTTCTATGGCGACATTAGCACGCTGATGCTGGGTGTTTTTTTTGGAATAATCGGTGTGGCCATTAGTGCCATCTATGCTCGGTTACTGCTTGCTCGGGCTGAATTGTCTGAAGCACAAACGAAGCGACATATCCAAGATAAACAACTTTTAGACACTGAGCTTAAGCTGTTGCAGGCGCAGATAGAACCGCATTTTTTGTTTAACACCCTGTCAAATATTGTTGGGCTTATACGCACACAGCCGGAGGCAGCCGAGCAAACACTATTAAATCTAACGACCTTACTACGCGCATCTTTAAAACGTACTCGCGCACAATCAGTGACATTAGGTGAAGAACTCACCATTGTTAAAGCCTATCTTGATATTCAGAAAACCCGAATGCAGGACCGTTTACACTTTGATTTTTCGCCTGAGCAGTGGGTAAACGATGACCTGCTGTCACAGTGGCCGCTACCGCCGCTGCTGATACAACCCTTGGTTGAGAATGCGATCAAACATGGTATCGACCCCTCTGAAACGGGTGGCAGTGTGCGGGTGAGCGCGCATTGTAAGAATGACGCACTGCATATTATCGTAGCTGATACAGGTGTTGGTATTGATACAGGCAAAATTGCACAGAAAAATACATTAGCCAATGGCACAGGACTCAGTAATGTTAGAAACCGATTGCACGCTTTGTATGAAGGCAGGGGTAGTATGAAAATTTCTGATAATTCGCCAACAGGCTTCGTTGTCGAGGTATGTATTCCCAGAGTAACACAATGAATACAACTGCTATTATTGTTGATGATGAGCCACATCTTGTTGACTATTTAGCCAGTAAGTTGAAAGAACTATGGCCTGAGCTCGAACTAGTCGGAACGGCATTTAGTGGACGCAGTGCATTGTCCCTGGCGCAGGAAGTACAACCGGATATAGCCTTTCTGGACATTCATATGCCTGGCCTCAGTGGTTTACAAGTTGCAGAGGCCTTGCCAGCCAATACTAAAATTGTATTTGTTACCGCCTTTGATGAATATGCTGTGGATGCCTTTCAGCGTGCAGCTATCGACTATTTGTTGAAGCCAGTTAGCGATACAAGATTAATGCAAACGTTAGAGCGCCTGCGTTCAAACCATAGTCAAGACCGCTCAGATTTACTGACACTAATGACAGACCTTTCTTCTGAGCGAAAATCCTATTTACAGTGGATACGAGCAGGTTTTGACGATACCACTCAGCTGGTGTCAGTACAGGACGTTGTCTATTTCAAAGCAGATTTAAAATATACCGAAATTTTTACCCAAAATGGGCAGTACCTTGTGCGTCAAAGTTTAAAAGAATTCCAGTCGAAACTAGACCCAGACCAATTCTGGCAAATTCACCGTGGTATGATTGTTCGAGTCGAGCAAATAGTCTTGGCAAAAAGAGACCTTCGCGGGCGTTATACGATTACCCTACGTGATCGTCCTGAAGTGCTTCGCGCCAGTCAAGCGTTCGGGCATTTGTTTAAACAGATGTAACAATTATCTTATGCAGATTGAGTAATCCGCATCACTTTACGCGACCTAGTAATTGGGTAATACTTGCCTAAATACAATGCCTCCAGCTTGATTGTTTGCAATTGAGTGAAGTTTATATCTTTGTTTTGTTGTCCTGCTTGACCCAAGCGAATTTTTTTGGCTGCCGTGGATCCGTCCATTATTGGCATTTGGCAATCCATAAAAACATAGAAAAGTTTGTTGTCATCTAATAGCAGCCGTATTGCCTCTTCTCCAACATATGTTGGGCAACTTGCTGATTAATAATATTATCTTCTACCAGTAAAACGCATTTTCTGTTTGATGTATTGGCAGTATTCTGTGGCTCAACAACACACTTATTCTGAACATTCTCCGTTGTGCCGTGAGTGATTTTTTTGAAACCATTGACTAATTTATTGGGTGTTAAGGGTGCGCAGCAAATACCAGAAACAACACCATGCATCGCGCTATCAAATAGACCTATATACTGTTTATGAACATAAATAACATAATCCCCCTTAACGACGGCCGAACGGTAACTATTCTTAAGTTTGTCGCTTATTACATCTTCTAAAATTATAATAAAATTAGGGAGTGTTCTTTGACCAAAGCTATACTCTATTGTGATGAGCATGGTATCCAAGTAGAGCAGAAAAAAAAGGCTGACTACCAAAAAGACGTTGGTAAGCTTAAATGGCTAGATCAATATTTCGGTAGTTTTTATCTAGATTCAATAGATACAGCTTTAATCGACAAAGTCAAAACTGAAAAGCGTGATGAGGCATCAGCTTCAACTGCCAACCAATATTTGGCTTTGATTCGGGCAATTTTAAGAATGGCTTGGGATGAGTGGGAATGAATTGATAAAGTTCCACATATTAAATTGTTAAAATAACCACAAATAAGAGTGCGATGATTAACGTCAGAAGAAGCTGTAAGGCTTTTAAAGGAGTTACCCCAACACTTGAATGCTATGGCAAGTTTTGCATTGTCTAGAGAGCTAAGGCAGAGAAATGTAAGTTATTTGTGATGGGATCAAGTGAATTTAGATTTAGAAATAGCATGGATTTATGCTGATCAATCTAAGTCAAAGAAAGCTATTGCGGTACTTTTAGATTCTGATGCACTGGAAGTATCACAGAATCAAAGAGGAGGACATTCAGATTATTGTTTTACCTTAAAAGTTAAGTCAGTAGACAGGACAACAACAAAAGCTTGGTATAAAGCACTCAAGCGTGCAGAGATTGTAAACTTTCTATGGCATGATTTACGCCATACTTGGTCATCGTAGCATGTTCAAAATGGAACAAGTTTAAATGAATTATTAGAACGTGGTGGTTGGTTATCATATGACATGGTTTTACGATATGCACATATGCCAGGATCGCATTTATTGAAAGTTGCCAATAATGTTAAAGGCACATTTTGACACAAAGCTAAAACTAAAAAGCCTCGCAATAAATTGCAGAGCTTCTAGAATAATGGTGCCCAGACTCGGAGTCGCAACTTACGGTTACCGGCAAGGACACGAGTATTTTCACTTTTTTATATGCTGGAAACTAAAAAGCCCCGAACATTTCTGC
>CAZMDX010000354.1:0-1523 GCA_964564805.1 uncultured Pseudoalteromonas sp.
TACAGCTAAGAATACGCTCTGTTTTACTTTCATTTGAAGCAATAACGACCTTGTCATAAACATCATTCATTGCTGTTCCCACGGCCTCAATTGCATGATTAATCGCAGCCCAAATTTGATTGTGATCAAAATGAGTACCTTTTGGGGCGAAATAACCCATCACTTCCCATTCTAGTTCAGCGTTACCCACCGCTATCGAACTGCCCACTAGAGGGGAATAAGATAAGTCTGGCATAGCACCTATATTGTAGGCATCAACCGATAAACCTATGTTGATGGCAATGTCACCCATATTTTTTTTATCTAGATATATAGCTTCAAAAGCGGCACGTTTCACTCCCATCCAACCATAGACAACAGGTGTCAGGCTAGCAAAATTGCGCACATCATCCGGCAAATCCTCTCCATACTTATCAATAAATAACGGCGTGGGATCAAGCTGAACATGTTCATCTGGCACCCACACTTCATATTCCTGTCTGTTGTCACCTTTGCCACGACTTTTAATCCCATAAGACAGGTTGAGTGGTCGACAAATACTTCTATCTTCATCCACTTTATGAAAAAACTCCGAACGAAACCGTTTAATAAAGGGAGCACCTTGTCCCGCAATCGCTGCAGTGGGGTACCGAAACCCAATATCGCTGTTATTAACAATATAAAAACCCGGAATTTCCCGCTGCAAAATATGCTTTACTCCCGCAAAAGACTGATAGTCTTTTACTATCACACTTCTCTCAGGCTCAATCGTTAACCTGCGACCATCAGCAGTAATAAATTTAGGGGTCTTATGATATGCATAATCGCTGAGGCCAAGGCTCTGTGCATAGGAGTTTCTGACTGCAGCTAACTCACTAAAAAGAGTATCGTGATTGTGAATGTGTTTGAAAAGTGGTCGATGTTGAACCATAAATGTTCTACTGATTTATAATGGTTATTGTGAATTGCTGATTATTTATATGGGGTTGCACAAAAAATTACAAGTAATGAACGCTTAAATAGTAAAAAAGTCAGTATATACCCGACTTTTTTAGCAATGAACCTGAGACTAGATGGCTTTGATATGAAACTTTCCAACATCAACTTGAGTGACTTCTACTCGGGTACCAGCGGCTAACTTTTCGCTGGCTATGAGCTTCCAATTAATACCAGAATAATGATGTTCAGGTGATAGTTCTGGAGCCACATCTTTAACTAAAACAAACTGGTGTCCTACCAAGTCACTTTTGACCTTAGTCCTGTCAACATCAGTTTGTATACTTTTTAGAGGTTTCCATAACAACACCGCTGAAAACGCAGTCAGTAGGCCCATGCTAAACATGGCTGCCAACCCAGTATCTGGAATAATACCTATATACAATAAAGCTGCTGTTACTATAGCGGCACAGCCTACAAAAAAGAGTACAAATGTCGAGAAACCAAGCACTACCACTTCAATCACTAATAAAAGAATGCCGAAAATGAGCAAACTTTCAGCTAAATTATCGAAGGCCCAGTTCATACATTACCCCTTATTTAACTGG
>CAZMDX010000355.1:0-6611 GCA_964564805.1 uncultured Pseudoalteromonas sp.
AGCTGCATCAAGTGGGACTGACTTAAATGGAAAAGCGGCGCAAAATGCCTGTTTAATTATCAAGCAGCGTCTAGCTGAGTTTTTTGCCAAACAAGTAAACGCAGATGCGGATCAAGCAAAATTTACTCAACAACAAGTCAGCATAGGTGAGCACAGTATCGCCTTTGGTGACTTAGTCCAACAAGCTTACATGGATCGCATTTCGTTATCCGCATCAGGATTTTACAAAACACCCAAGCTTGAATACGACCGAGCTTCTGGCAACGGCAGACCATTCTTTTATTTTGCATATGGCGCAAGTTGTTCAGAAGTATCCGTCGATACGTTGACCGGCGAATACAAGGTCGACCGAGTGGATATATTACATGATGTGGGCAGAAGTCTTAATCCTGCCATTGATATTGGCCAAATTGAAGGTGGTTTTATCCAAGGCATGGGCTGGTTAACCACTGAAGAACTGTTATGGGATGATAGCGGTAAACTTATCAGCAACAACCCTGCAACCTATAAAATTCCAGCAATTGGTGACACACCAGAAATTTTCAATGTCGACTTATATCCAAGGGCAAACGATGAAGACAGCATCTATCATTCAAAAGCGGTAGGCGAACCACCGTTTATGTTGGCCAACTCGGTTTGGTGTGCATTAAAAGATGCGATATCTAGCATCACTGATTATCAAGTTGACCCTGTGTTACATCCTCCCGCAACCCCAGAGAAAGTCTACAATGCGGTTGAGCAAGCACAGGCATGGCTGGAGGAAAAAGCATGAGTCTACCCACAAAAACATGGTTTGACGCCTTACACCAATGTCAGCAACAAGGGAAAAGTTATGTGTTAGTTACGTTACTCGCCACGGCAGGCTCTACTCCAAGAAATGGTGGTACAAAAATGTTGGTATGCGACGATAGTGCCTTTGACACCGTAGGGGGTGGGCATCTTGAATTTGAAGTGATTAAACAAGCGCGTAACTTGTTATTAGGTGGCACCACAACACAAAAAGTTGAACATTATCCCCTTTCAAGTAAATTAGGCCAATGTTGTGGTGGTGCTACCAATGTATTATTTGAAGCGTTTACTGAGCACACTCAACACATTGCAATTTTCGGTGCAGGTCATGTATCTAGAGCATTAGTGCCTATTTTGGCGCAGTTACCGCTGCAAATAAGCTGGATAGACAACCGCCAAGATATGCTTGATGACATCGCCCAACAAACTGTGCCGAGTAACGTGAAATTAGTAATAAGCGAAATGCCAGCTGATACCATTTCCAGTCTACCTAGCGAGACGTGGGTCATGGTTATGACCCATAGCCACCAATTAGACTTTGACATCATCGAAGCCGCTCTTCGCCGAAAGGATATGGTTTTTGTTGGCATGATAGGTTCAGATACGAAAGCAAGGCGCTTTAGAACCCGATTGGAGCATAGAGAATTTCAGCAGCAAGATATTCAACGACTGGTTTCTCCTGTAGGTGTGTTAGACATACCGGGGAAAAGACCAATTGAAGTGGCCGTATCCATGGCAGCACAGTTAATTCAGCTGTTAGAGCCTAAAAAGTCAACACAATCTCAACAAATGCAGGCTTGGCGAGATAATCAGCAACTTATCCAATCTTTGGTAACAACTAAATGAGTCAACAAAATATTCTGTCGTTACAGGCTTTAAATAACTTCGCTAGAAAAGAAGCTGAACAATGGTTTAGCCAATGTTGCGCCGCACCTAAATGGTCTAATGGTATGGCTAAGGCCCTACCCTTGACAGATCTTGATAGTCTTGTAAAAGCAGCAAAACAAATATGGCAACAATGTTCTACGCCAGACTTTTTAACTGCCTTTGAAGCTCATCCAATGATAGGTGACGTAAATAGCTTACGTAAAAAGTACGCAGCTACTAAAAATATGGCTAGCAACGAACAACAAGGTGCCAACGATGCAGACGATAAAACGCTGCATGATTTAGCCTTAGCCAATCATGATTATTTAAATAAACATGGTTTTATTTTTATTATTTGTGCCAGTGGATTAAGCGCAAAAACGATGCTGGATAGCCTGATGTTACGTTTACAAAATGATACCGCAACGGAAATTACACTTGCCGCAGCGGAGCAAATTAAAATCACCTTGTTAAGATTAGAAAAGGGATTAGAAAATAAACTAGAAAAAGGAATACAAGCATCATGAGCATCAGTCTTTCAAGTCATGTATTAGATACTACGTTGGGTAAACCCGCTGCCAATATGGCATTAACTTTAACCACTGTCGATGGATCAATTATTCAGGCAAAAACTGATAAAGATGGACGTTGTAACCAATGGCAAGATCACCCTTTTCAAGCGGGTGAATACTGCCTTCGTTTTTTTACTAAAAACTATTTATTGGCGCACCACAGCAACGCTTTTTATCCCTTCGTAGATGTACATTTTGAGCTTACTGAGGATGGTGGACATTATCATGTGCCCCTGCTTATTTCGCCTTTTGGTTTTAGTAGTTATCGTGGCAGTTAGTCTGGCATTTATTGCTGCAGTTAAAGACAGTTAGAGAGATACCCCATTTATGACAGCTCAGGCTTATCGCGCTTCGATATTACATTTTCCAACTCAGAGCCATAGCCCCAAACAGGACTATGTTTACTTTGAAGACGGAATATTAGTTACGCGTAACGGTAAAATAGAATTTATCGGCGAATACAAAAGTAATATAAATCAATATCTTAACGTTAACCTTCACGATTATTCTGGCCAATTGCTGTTACCTGGATTTATTGATAGTCATTTACATTTTCCACAAACAGAAATGCTTGCCAGTTTTGGTGAACAGCTACTTGATTGGCTAACTGATTATACTTTTCCAGTAGAACGCAAGTTTGCTGATAGCCAATATGCCAGTCATATAGCCAAGATATTTATTAAACAATTACATCGCCACGGTACTACTACAGGCATGGTGTATTCGTCGGTACACAAACAAGCCGCCGATGCACTTTTTCAAGAAGCATCAAGTTACAACATGTTATTGATTGCTGGCAAAGTATGTATGGACAGACATTGTCCAGATTGGCTCCAAGACACTCCCAAAAGTGCTCAACAAGACAGTGCCAATTTGATAGAAAAATGGCATAACAATGGTCGATTAAAATATGCTATTACCCCACGTTTTGCACCCACCAGCAGTGCTGAACAGTTGCACGCTTTAGGTGAATTGGCCCAACAATACCCGGATGTGTTTATTCAAACTCATTTATCTGAAAACCATAATGAAATAGCTTGGGTAAAAGAATTATTCCCGGAACGAAAAAATTATTTAGATGTTTATGAGCATTATGGTTTACTCAGAAAAGGGGCAGTGTTTGGCCACAGTATTCATTTAGAAGAAATAGAATGGCAGCGCTTACAAGAATCCCAAGCAAGCATTGCGTTTTGCCCAACTTCAAACTTATTTTTAGGCAGTGGCCTTTTTGATTTAGCTAAAGCCGAGCAACATCATATTCCTGTTATGTTGGCGACAGATGTAGGTGGTGGTACCAGTTTCAGTATGTTAAGAACCATGGGTGAAGCTTACAAAATTTGTCAGCTCAAAGGTAATCAGATGGATCCCATGCATGGTCTGTACTTAATGACCCAAGGCGCAGCAGTGGGATTAGGTCTCGAAAATGAAATAGGTAACCTTAATCCAGGCACCGATGCAGACTTTGTTATCATCAACCCAGATTTTGATGAGCTCAGTGCGTTGCGTTTTGAAAATCACCGCACCCCCCAAGATATTATTTTTGCATTGAGCATGTTAGCCGATGATAGAGCCATAATGGCCACATATGTAGCGGGTAAAGCTGTCTACCAAGCCGATAAACAAATATTTAAAGGGGCACATTAATGCTACTTGATTGGATTTCGTTATTTCTTCGTTGGTTTCATGTTGTTGCCGGTGTAGCGTGGATAGGTGCCTCGTTTTATTTTATTTGGCTAGACAATAATCTGCGAACGCCACCTGAGTGGAAGAAACAAAAAGGTATCAAAGGTGATTTGTGGGCTGTTCATGGTGGCGGCTTTTACGAAGTGGCTAAATACGAATATGGCCCTGAAGTCATACCTGAAAAACTACACTGGTTTAAATGGGAAGCCTACACTACTTGGATCAGCGGTTTTTTATTGCTTGGCTTGGTTTATTATCATGGAGCAGCCATCTATCTGATTGATATCTCAGTGATGGATTTAACCCCTACCCAAGCAATAGGTAGAGGTTTAGGGCTGATTTTTGGTGGATTATTTATCTATGAAGCGGCTTGTCGCAGCCCATTAGCTAAATACCCAAAAGTATTTGGCGTTATGGTGCTGATACTTCTTGCAGCGGCTAGTTATTTAGCCACGCATTGGTTTAGTGGCCGAGGAGCATTTATTCATGTAGGAGCTCTAATCGGAACCATCATGGCAGGTAACGTATTCTTCAAAATCATGCCGGCTCAGCGACTCATGGTTGACGCGGTAACCAATAAAACACAGATTGATCCCAGTTGGGGATTAGGTGCCAAATTACGCTCAGTGCACAACAACTACCTTACCCTTCCTTTATTATTTATTATGATCAGCAATCATTATCCTATGACTTATCAGCATGATAATGCTTGGTTAATATTGATGGCAATTGGCGTAGTCTCTGCTTGGATACGTCATTATTTCAACCTTAAACATATTGGTATCTCACGCCCATCGATTCTTGTCACTGGCTCTATTGGCATGATAATCATCGCAGGTATGGTATCCATGCCTGTTACTCCTCAAGTGGATACAGCCACCTCCAAAGAAACAGCCGCACCTGTTATCGACCTGAATGTACAACAACAAGCGGTGTTTGATGTTATTCAAACTCACTGCGCAAATTGCCATGCGGCACAACCCACAGACGACATGTTTGTTATTGCACCTTTAGGTTTAATGTTTGATACATGGCCACAAATACAAAAGCGGGCTTCAGTCATTCATAATCGAACGGTGGTAACTAGAGATATGCCCTTGATGAATAAAACGGGCATGACCGAAGATGAAAGACAAGTTATTGGTACTTGGTTTGAGGGCCTATCTTCTAAGTAATGTCTCATAAATAAAAAGCAGACAAATTAATGGAGCGTCTAATTAAAAGCTAGTCTACATAGGGGCTTTTAATTAGAAGACCGCCACAACAATGATGTTTTGGGAATACACAATTCACCATCAACTGTGGCAACAATAATATGGTGTGTATTACTAAGTATGATCTGTCCAGCACTATAATTGTGCTGATAACATTTTCCAGATGCGGATGTTATTATGCACGCCTTACCTGCAATAGCGGCATAATTGCCTAAACTGCCAAAGGCACGTAATTGGGTTAACAACACAGCCGTAGATTGCTGCCAAATAAGAGTTTGCTGTTCTACTGTAATTGAAGGCCAATAGCTACCCTCAACTTGAGCTTGGCTATTCTGGTAATAATTATTTAGATCAACCAGTAGCAAGGATAATAAGCCAGGCGTTTGCTCGAAAACTTTATCACTAAGACTATCAAAGGTATCGTTGTCATCAAGTGAGATAGCTTTTTGTAATAGAATATCACCGGTATCAAAATCATGACTAAGCTTATGCAGCGTGATGCCAGCGTAAACTGACTTATTTAGAATTAGATGAGGTAAAGGAGTCATACCTCTTCCTTGTGGTAACAATGTTGGATGCAAGTTAATAGCATATTTTAAATCTGCAGGGACTGGTATTTTCCATGGATACTCTGCACTAAAAAACAACTCGACACCAAGTAAAACTAGAGCTTGCATTTCTACTAAGCTAGGTTTTGTAAAACAAAGATTTATTTTATTTTTGTTTGCGAATTGAATCACTTCGATTGAAAAATCACTATTTTCACCTGTGTAAATAACCACAAATTGATGCCCATGTTTCAAAAACACATCTAAGCAAGAAAATAACGGGTCATAACCAAAATATGCGATTTTCATATTAACAAAAGACTCTGCAAATCTACCCCCAATAATAAAATAAAAAGTAGCAGGTTAACCACTACCTCAACAATAAGCACAAATAATTTTTTTATCGTCATTGTTTGCACAGCGTCAATCTGTTATTAAAATATAAAAGGCAAATGAAAGACAACTTTAATACTTTTATATTCTTAAACAATAACTTAACTGCTTCTTCTATGATACCTGCTCTAATTACGATTATTAATTTATCTGGTGTTTATGATCCATAATCATAAAATAAACAAGAAACTGGCTACCATCTGAGTATGAATTGAAAACTAATGTTAAATAATTGATATATACAGTGATAAATTCTGTTTTAATTACTAAAATTAATTAGATTAAGTCTTTATGTTTGGTATATTCAAACCCGCACCACATATTCCGTCACACCCCAAAGAACAAGTCGACAAAGATTATAAACACCTGCGCTGGCAAGTATTTATTGGTATTTTTGTAGGTTATGCAGGTTACTACTTAGTTCGCAAAAATTTCTCCCTAGCCATGCCTTTTTTAATAGAGGAGCAAGGTTTTAGCAAAGGTGAGCTAGGTATAGCTCTATCTGCTGTTTCTATAGCTTATGGTTTAAGTAAGTTTTTAATGGG
>CAZMDX010000356.1:0-1583 GCA_964564805.1 uncultured Pseudoalteromonas sp.
CTTCACTATAAAATTTAAAGTGGGTATTAGACGGTTAAAGAATATTTTGTACTTTATGAATTCAGGGTGACTTTGTATTTATGCAAAGTTTTAGAGTTAGACGGGTTATCTATTGTTTAAGATATTCAAATTTAAATGTAAAACATCTCTCTATGATTATTAATTATCAGGTTCAATGAACTTAGGCTTCATAAATGGTGAGCTAAAGAGTTAAATGATGATGTTTACCTTTCACCAAGTATTCTGAGTAATGGTCAATTTTATTGACTTTATCTATCTTACAATTCACTACACTACACTGATATTCGTATAACCCTCACTGGCTAGTTGTTCAGCTTCTCAAGAGGCACGCAATGAAGATAAATAGATCGTTTGGGATCTTCTTTAATTTCATGTGTTTTTATCTCTAGTACGCTTCGAGTTATATTGTGCGCACCTATAATAAGTGATGCAAAATGCTCAGATGATTTCCTTACATCTATCATTAATTCTTTGTTTTGATGGCGTTCATGGACTGCTTTTTTTGCGGTTATAAGTTGCACGTTTTGTGACGTTTGTTTAATTACACTGGAAGTGTTTCAGTGAATGAGTGAACATCCAGAATTGTTATTTTATCAAGTAATAACCTGCTGTAAGTTTTTATTGAAGATTTTGATGTTGGTCTTTTTTATCAGACAAGGTATTTCTTTCTTTTTGTACTTCAGAGCCTTTCGTAATGTTGGTCGTTTGTTGTTTTAACGGAACAATGTTTGATACTGGCTGAGCTGATAAATCTTGAACTGTTTGTCGGGTAAACTCATTTAACATATTTTGAGTCACCAGTACTACGCCGTCCTTGCTTATCCTAAACCCACGTTTTATGTCGTCTCGCACATCTACACCAATTTTCATATTATCAGGGATGATACAGTTGCGATCTATGACGGCTCGCTTGATGACAACTTTAGTGCCTATATTTGTGTTGGGAAATAATATTGATTCAACTATGTCTGCGTCACTTGCTATTGTATTATTTTCAAACAGTAGTGAGTTTGTTATCTTGCAAGGATGCACAACACAACCAGACGATATTAATGAATCAGTTATATCTACACTGTTTGTTGAGCCATCACTAACAAACCTTACCGGAGGTAAACAGTTTGGTGCACTCCAGATTGGCCAATTTGAATCGCACAAAGTAATCGAAGGGTGTTTATCTAACAACGCCATATTGGCTTTCCAATAGGCATCTAACGTGCCTATGTCTCTCCAATAAGGTGAAGAGTTGTGATTTGATGATCTAAAACGAAATGCTTGTATTTGTCTGGTGCATAACAATTTTGGGATTATATCTTTTCCAAAATCATGAGTAGACTGGTGGTCTTGAGCGTCTTTTTGTAAATATTCCATCAAAAATTCAGTATTAAAAATATAATTTCCCATTGATGCTAAAACATAACCTGGTGCATTAGCTAACCCTTTAGGATGGATAGGTTTTTCTTCAAATGAAAGAATACGATCACTTGCATCAACATTTATTACCCCAAATTTTCCTGCTGCTTCTTTAATTGGTACTTCAATACAAGATATAGTCATGTCTGCAC
>CAZMDX010000357.1:0-2939 GCA_964564805.1 uncultured Pseudoalteromonas sp.
TGTACCAATGGCATAATAAGCATTCATTACCTTTCTAGCTAATTTACCCTTAAGGAACATCATGTTTGAAGTATTGCCTCAGCTTCCTGCCGACCCAATTTTAGGATTATCTACTGCGTTTAAAGCCGACACTAATCCTAGTAAAATTGACTTAGGGGTAGGCGTTTATAAAGACGAGCAAGGTCACACACCTATTCTCGATTCTGTGGCCAAAGCACAAACCATCCTTTTAGGTAAAGAAGACTCTAAAACCTACATTACACCTCAAGGTGTGCAGGGTTTCATAGATGGCATGCTGCAACTCATGTTAGGCAAAAGCAATCGTGCTTTGTTAGCCAATAGAATAGCGGCTGTTCAAGCGCCAGGTGGGTGTGGAGCGTTGAGAATTTTATCAGAATTGATTAAACGTTGTGATGAAAACACCACTGTTTGGGTCAGTGACCCAACTTGGGCCAACCATATACCGTTAATTGGCAATGCTGGGCTAACAATTGAAACCTATCCTTATTTTGATAAAACCAACGCTAGTATAAATTTTGATGCTATGGTCGATTCTCTCGGTCAAGTCAAAAAAGGTGATGTTGTGTTATTACACGGCTGCTGTCATAACCCCACAGGGGCAGATTTAACCAAAGAACAATGGCATGTGGTGCTAGAATTAGCCCAAAAGACTGGGTTCATTCCATTTGTTGATACTGCGTATCAAGGATTTGGCGATGGCTTAGAAGAAGATGCCTACGGCATGCGCCTATTAGTTAACAACTTGCCTGAAGTAATAATTGCGGCATCGTGTTCTAAAAACTTTGGTCTTTACCGTGAACGAGTTGGCATTGCCGTAATGGTGACGGAAAATAGTACGACGCGCCAAGCTATTCAAAGTCAAATTCAGTTTATTGCCCGTGGGATTTACTCTATGCCACCTTCATATGGTGGTGCACTGGTCGATATTATTTTGAATGATGAGACATTACGCCATCAATGGATGGGTGAAGTGGAAGCTATGCGGTGTCGAATGCAGGACCTTCGTTCTCTTTTGGTATCTAAAATGAACGAATACGGTTCAAATAAAGATTTTGAATTTGTCAAAACACAAAAGGGTATGTTTTCATTTTTGTGCATTACACCAGAACAAGTACAAGCTATGCGTGATCAACATAGTGTCTATTTTGTCGGATCTAGTCGTGTAAATATTGCAGGTATCAGTAAGTCTAACGTTGATACATTAGCTAAGGCATTAGTATCTGTTATTAAATAAGGCTGACATCGACACATAAAAAATCCCGGTTTTTACCAGGATTTTTTTTGTGTCGCTAAACCAATAGATTTATTCTATTGGTTTAGAACTCTCGACTCTACTTTTAAGCTTTTGGCCTGGTCTAAATGTGACCACTCGCCTCGCCTTAATTGGAATGTTTTCCCCAGTCTTAGGATTTCTTCCGGGACGTTCATTTTTTTGTCTTAAATCAAAATTGCCAAAGCCAGATAATTTGACTTGCTCGCCTGATTCTAATGCTTCACGCACTTCTTCAAAAAAAGTTTCAACTAAATCTTTAGCATCGCGCTTGTTGATCCCAAGTTTTTCGAATAAATGTTCTGCCATTTCGGCTTTGGTTAGCGCCATACCGTCAATCCCTCAAAGATGCTTCGAAATTTTGCGACAACGTAGATAAAATATCATCAACTGTTGCCTGAATGTCGTTTTCTTCTAGTGTTTTATATTTGTCTTGCAAAATAAGAGAAATAGCTAGTCTTTTCTTTCCTTGTGCAATTCCCTTCCCTCGATACACGTCGAATAAGTTTAGGCCAACTAATTGATTTGCGCCAGATTTTTCAATACAGCTCAAGATCTCCCCAACTACTTTATCATCATCTACTACGATTGCAATGTCACGTCGATTTGCAGGAAATTTTGAAATTTCTTGTGCCTGAGGTAACTTTTTAAACCCTAATGTACTAATTTCCAGTTCGAAGACATAGCTTCTTCCGTTTAACCCTAACATCTTTTCAAACTGAGGATGCACTGCTCCAATATATCCCAGCACGGTATCGTCAACTAGAATCGCAGCACTCTGGCCGGGATGTAACGCACTATGGTTTACACTTTCGAAACGGTACCCAGCAACACCAGCGCAATTTAGTAGGTTTTCGACGTCTGCTTTGACATCAAAAAAGTCAATGGCTCGGGTTTCATTATCCCAGTTTTCGTTAACAACTAAACCACATGCAACGCCACTGATAACGAGCTGTTGTTTAACGCCAGTTTTTTCACTGTTATCGGGGATAAAACGCAAACCAGATTCAAATAATCTGACTCGGCTTTGTTGACGTTTTTGGTTATATGAAACTGACTGTAACAATCCCGTCCACAAACTGACTCGCATTGTCGACATTTCAGAAGAAATAGGATGAGGTAGCTGTAAACCTTCCATTTGAGGAAACAATAAAGATTGGGTCTTTGGGTCAACAAATGAATATGTGATGGCCTCTTGATAGTCACTTTCAACCAAGGTATTTTTTAATTGGTTTAGCTGTATTTTTTGCTCTTGATGTTGTGACATTTTTAAGCTTGCAACAGGCGCAATATCAGGTATCTGGTTGTAACCATATACTCTAGCGACTTCTTCAATTAAATCTTCTTCGATACTAATATCAAAACGATATGGCGGTACGCTGATTTGCCAAATTTCATTTTCAAAGGACACAATAAAGCCTAAACGATTAAAAATATCTGTGACGATATCGGCGGCAATTTCAATACCTAATACTTTACTTAAGCGACGGTGCCTTAGTGTGACCGAACGATCATTTGGAACAAACGCCAAATCTACTGCTTCAATCACAGGGCCTGCTTCACCACCAACAATATCAAGCAACAATTTTGTGGCGCGCTGCATAGCGATTTGTTGTAACTGTGGGTCAACACCTCGCTCATAACGATG
>CAZMDX010000358.1:0-8310 GCA_964564805.1 uncultured Pseudoalteromonas sp.
TTGCTGGCTTAGGCGAAATAGCGCTGCCGGCATTGCAACCCGGCTCTTCTATTATGCCAGGTAAGGTCAATCCTGTTATACCGGAATCGGTCGCTATGGCTGCGGCGCAGGTAATCGGGAATGATTCAGCAATAAGTATTGGCGGACAATCGGGCAATTTTGAACTCAATGTTATGCTTCCTATGATCGCGCATAACTTGTTGTCGAGTATTGACTTAATGAGCAACAGTTTGCTTATGCTGGCAGACAAAGCGATACAAGGCTTTAGTATCAATCAAGATAATATTGACAAAGCACTCGATAAGAACCCAATTTTAGTTACTGCGCTTAATCCAATCATCGGCTACACGAAGGCAGCTGACATCGCTAAAAGAGCCTATAAAGAAAGCCGTCCCATTGTCGATGTTGCACAAGAAATGACGGATATTTCGCGCGAAGAGTTACTCATCATTCTTAAACCATTAACCCTCACAATGGGAGGACTTTAATATACACATTATATCAATGCTACTTCTTATATTTTCATTAACATTGCGATGGAAAATACAGTGATTGAATCGAACAATATACCTGATGAAGTGACAAAGTTCAGGCGCGATGCGCAAAACCAAGCGGCAGAGTAAAGCACCGGATGTGCCCCGGCAGGTTAACCTCGTATAACCTTAAACGTTGATATTAATACGCTCATCATCAAACAGATTCGCATCTGGTTCTAATATCTGAATATAACGGTCGAAGTATAAAAATTGTTTTAGTAATAAGGTGAAAGAGCGGGGGAAACGTATACCGTGGTTTCTCGCTACTTCGCCCAATGTGTTGATGACATCATTGACAGCTGGGGTTACGTTTAGACTATCATTAGCCAATAAGTCTTCATCACCAAGCGTGTTCATTGATATAAAAATATTTTTTATATCAATGATTAATTGCTGTTCATCAATCTTTTTTCGAGTCATTCCCACCGCTAACATAGAGTGTGCAACTAGAGCATAGTCTTGATCACTTAGGCCCTTAAATAAACTTAACATGGCTTGCCACGTATCGGGATTTATCCTGCCCACCATACCAAAGTCAATAAATCCAACTCGCCCATCTTCAAACAACATCATGTTACCACTGTGAAGGTCAGCATGAAAAGTCTCACAGTTTATCAAGCTAGCAAACCATACATTCAAAGATTCGAATAAAGCTTTTGCAGGATCACCTCGAGATTTATTGCTAGCGTCTTTGTCCGTTAATGAACAACCGTAAAAACGCTCCATAGTTAATACACGAACGCCTGATGCGTTATCATAAACTTTGGGTGCAACAACAGTATTAATATTTGAAGTATTGATAAAACATCTGAAGGCCCTAATATGTTGAGCTTCTTTAGTAAAATCACATTCGTCTATCATTGCTTGATACATCTCGGACACGATACCTGCTAAAGCATCACGGTCTGTATTGGGCAGTATAAACTCCAACAAGCGAACTATTACGTAAACCGTATTTAAATCAGCAGTAATGATTGCTTGCACACCAGGCTTTTGAACTTTTATCACTACTTTTTCACCCGTCACCAATGTTGCTGCATGCACTTGTGCAATAGATGCTGAGGCGAGTGGTTGTTGGTCTATATAACTAAACACATGATTCGTAGGTTGTTTTAAATCTTCAGAAATGATTTTTTTGATAGTTCGAAAAGGTATAGATGATGTTTGATCTAGCAGTTGTTCAAATTCCTCCACATATTCCTTGGGGAAAATGGAGGGTGAGCTGGCGATGAACTGACCAAACTTGATATATGTTGTACCAAGTGTTTCAAATAACTGTCTTACTTCATTTGCAGGAGGAAGTTTGCGCTTTAACCCCCAGCGGATCGCATAAGGCGTTATTTTAGCCATCGTTTGTGTAAGCCGAAGGCTACTTCTCACTCCCATTTCTGTGAAGCCAATATTGCGTTTAACAATAGAATGAATATCAGGAATAAATCCCATTTTATGATACCTAGTAGAAAAATTAAATATCTAACCTTTTATAAACAGCATGTCAGAAACATGAATCACTATTTAAACAAGGCACATATAAATCAATCTGATTATAAAAACATAAGAAATTAGAGTGCTCAACCTAAACACCTTTACTATATCCTTTACCTCAATCCTTTACCCAATTACTGATTGCGTCGTCCACTGTGAGTCTAAGTTACTTATGGGTAATAAATGCGTAGGAGTTTAATTCTATGTCAGTAGCAGAGGCAATTCGTTTGAAACTTGGTGTTTTATTTTTTTATTTACTGGCCTTACCGTTGTTAAACGCATAATCGACCTCAAGTTTAATCTCATCAGCAATACTGTGTGCGCAAAATGCAAAGCTAATGGCAAAAAATGCAGCTAATGTTTCGGATGTATTTTAAATTTCTTCTTCGGGTAGGTGTTGTTGTCACTTTTCAGTATAACCTTGGGATTTTCAGAGAAATATTTTTTTTGAACGAGCAGGTGCAAAGGTGACTAAGTATTTTATACCACGACAATGTGTTTTTTTGGCAACGTTTAGATGGAGCATTTTTAGGCTGCGTTAGAAATATTCGATATCCGTCTTAAGATTTGTCCATTTAATAGTTGTGATATCCATTAAAACACTTTTAAAATTTTAACGGGATCCAAAAATATTTTTTTAAAATCGCTGACAACACCTGAATTTATTGAGTTTGTATCCCAAAATTTAGGGATAAGTCTTAAATGCGCAATCACAAATACTAAAAAGTCAGAACAACGTTAAATAAATTAACCTGCTCTGCACCAATTTTGTAGACCTTATTCAAGAGCGATAGATGCCATTTGCATGGTACTTTCGAATGATTCTGCACCGGCAATAAATAAACCATTGTGACAAAACATTGCGTCATCGATACCAGTCACTTCTTGAAGTGCTTTGTCGGATAAGCCAGCCCATTCTTTAGGGAGTGGTCTTTTGTCTTCGAATGAGCCAGGTTCAATAGGTACTGCTTGAATTCTCCACTGACCCGTTTGAGAAGGGTAAATCATATACAAAGCCTTGTCAGACAAAGCGTGAACCGTTTTTTTCCAAGGGGTATATTTTTCTAATACAATAATTCTTGGGTCTTGTGCATTTTCGATCGCTGAAGCCACAATCGTTTTTGCGCTAATGCCCCCATCAGCAGCTGCAATAAATCGTGTTAACACATGAGATGCAAACTCAACCGCCTCATCAAAGCAAGCATCAAAATGGCTACCTTCTTGCCACGTTGGGTTGAACATTGAAATAGTTTGACTAAGACTAATACCTTCAGGCAAACCTTTGACATGGCCACAATCAATAGCATCAATGGTTGATACCAGACCCGTATCCAAAGCATTTGCAACGTCCTGATTACCCTTACATATAGTTACTCCATACTTTTGCCACATCAAACCAAATGAGGAGTAGGGTATGCCATTTTCGCGAGCACCTGCACCGCCACGTTGATGGTGATCGAAGCGGCTCGTTGCTGCGTCATATACTCCTCCTACATCGATCACAATATCGGCTTTGGCGATAATCTCTAAATCACGTGTGCGTATCAAAGTAACAGAAGAAAAAATACTCTTCAAAGCAGCGACACTGAATACATCATCAGCATGAAAGTTACCATTGTGGGTTACTATAGTTTTATCATTCATTATTTTTGTGTCATTTTAGAAAGAAATGGAAAGGTGTCGTCAGATAACGTTAAATATAGAGAATACTTAATCAATAAATTTTACGATGCGGATTCTATATGAAAACAGCTATTAAGATTGTATTAAGTTTGTGTACCAATGAATGTTGGTCGTAAATATATTATTATGTGTTAGGTAAACTTGAATACTTAACCTAATTTAAGGTTTGTAAACGTTCAAGAAGTGACGTGATTTATTACCTAAAAAATTGGTTGTTATCATAAATTACCTAAATAATAGTCGAACGAGCAAACAATCTTAGTACTGGATTAATTTATAAGCTTGTTATTTTATTACTGAACAAACTTATCCAAGGTGGAAATAATGAAAATATTTAAATGTTGTTTGGTCTTCATTGCATTTTTTAATTTAGTTTCATGCTCAAGTTTGGACATAAGCCTACCAAGCCACGACAAATTGTTAAAAGCACAAACTGAACAAGACGGTAGAGCCTGTGTGCGTCAGCGTAATATCCGAGGTTACGGTATGCTCGACAATGATGTTATTAGTATTAATGCCAGCGGAAAAAACCGTTATTACTTAGTCACTACTTTGTTTCGTTGCCAATCTTTACAAACCAGTTTCTCTGCGGGTTTTAAAGGTGACTTTTTTGAATTATGTGGTGGTGGTCGCGACAAGATCCTTACCTTTGAAGAATCTTGCCCTATAAAAAGTATTTTTGAATTTGAGACTCGAGAAAATGCTCTTGCCAGCTTTGAAGAAGCGGACAATGTTCGTCAAAACTTAATAAAAGAGGCGCAACAGAAGGCTAAGGAGAAAGCCGCTGACGAGTAAAAATTTTTATACGTAGTGCTTTTAGTTTAATAAACGCCCTTGTATCGTCTCCATAAACCCTCCTCACCTAAAAAAGAATATTGAAGAGTCTGATTTGCTAATTGAGCTGGAAAGAGGCCGAGTAAACCTCTTTCTGGGGATTTATCTTTTTGAGTGTTATTTTCGTTTGTTTTTAGGCACGTAGTTTAGAATAGAGTCAGGGATTGTTTTTTTGACATCAAAACCCTCAAATGCTTTTCTGGTAATGACATGGCCAAGACGGCTTTCAATGGCGCACAAGTTTCTAAAGTTATCCTTAGCCACAAATGAAATAGCTTCTCCTGTTGCACCTGCTCGACCTGTTCTGCCGATTCGATGAATATAATCTTCAACTTGATCAGGAACATCGTAATTAACTACACGTGATAAATTTTGAATATCAAGCCCCCGAGCTGCTACACCTGTTGCGACTAAGAACTTAATCTGTCCAGATTTAAAGTCAGCCAATATCCTCTCGCGAACGGCCTGAGTTCGGTCACCATGGATACTTTCAACGGGAATACCGCGTTTCTCTAACTGGCTGACTAATTTAGCAGCCCCTTGTTTAGTCTCAATAAATATTAGCGCTTGATCCCACTCTTGTTCTTTAATCAGATGGCTCAGTAATGCTGATTTATTACCTTTATCCACTGTGACTAACCACTGTTCAATTTTAGGCGATGATGATTTATCTTGTTTAATAGATATTTCAACAGGTCTGTAAATGGAGCGTTTGGCCAGTGAACGTACTTCATTAGAAATAGTTGCAGAAAATAATAAGTTTTGACGTTGTTCGGGTAATCGTTCTATGATTTTATTAATGTCTCCAATAAAACCCATATCCAGCATTCTATCAGCTTCATCTAATACTAATACCTCGAGCTCATCAAAGTGTAAAACACGTTGCTGTGCCATGTCTAAAAGACGACCTGGCGTAGCAACAAGTATGTCGATGCCTCCAATTAAACGCTGTATTTGCGCAGATGAATCAGCACCTCCATACATTGCCATTGAACTAAGCTCAAGATATTGGCTGTATGCGGCAACGCTTTTTTCTAGCTGCACCGCTAATTCTCTAGTAGGTACTAGAATAAGTGCACGAATTCTTTTACCACGTAACTTACGATCAGTATTAAGCTTTTGCAGAATGGGCAATACAAAACTTGCGGTTTTACCTGTGCCTGTTTGTGCAGCAGCAATTAGATTTTTACCTGATAAAATAACTGGGATCGCTTTTTCTTGAATAGGTGTTGGCTGGGAATAGTCTAAATCTGCTAATGCTCTTAGAATGGGTTGTGTTAACTGCAATGATGAAAATGACATGTTTTGCCTTATAAAAATAACGTATTTCTAAAGTTTTTTAGCTAGAAAAATAGTGTGTTTACTGCCTTTCCCTGGACGAGCCTGAACCTCTCGTGTATCCACTCTAAACCCTATTTTTTTTAATCGAACAGTAAATAAGTAGTCAGGACTTGCAGACCATATGGCAAGCATGCCATTAGCATGTAATGTGTCATATATGTCTTTTAATCCGTCTTCAGAATAAATCTGGTTATTATCGGTGTGAGTGAGCCCTTTAGGGCCATTATCCACATCGAGTAAAATGGCATCATATAAAGGGGTTCTTGCAGCAAACAATTCTTTGACATCGCCAATATGTAATTTTGTTCGCTGGTCTTGTAGTGGGTTACCCGCACAATTACCAAGTGGACCTTTGTTCCATTCCACTACTTTAGGTATCAATTCAGCAACGGTCACCACAGAGTCGGCATTGACTGCTTTTAGAGCTGCAGCTAAGGTATAACCCATGCCTAGACCGCCAACTAAAATATGTGCATTGAGGTGCGGTTTAATATGAGCGCAACCTAATCTCGATAGTGCTTTTTCTGAGTTAAAGACGCGACTGTTCATTAGTTCGCCTCGTTTGCCTGTGATTTTTATAGAAAATTCATCGCCGCGCTGAGAAAATTTTAATTCACCGCCATCGTTGGGGATTTGAGCGGTGTCTAGGTGGTTCCATGGGATCATAATGTGAGCTTAATAATTCTGAGAGTTGGGGGGAATTAATATTGGATTACTTTACCACAATTGTTGCCACAAGCTTCAGGTCCTGCGCTATTTAATAAGTCAAACAAACAAAATATGAGTTCCCAAATAACTTTGGTTCACTTTAAAGCCTAATACTGAGAATTATTTATTTTTAGGGTAATGGATGCTGCCAAAAGTGTTGGAGGTGTTGGAGGTGATGGAAGTTTGTTGAGTCAGCGCCCAGCTATATATGTCTTTAGTTAATGGTAACTGCCACTTCACAGGCGAATCGAAATGACTCAATGGCAGACGCATAGAACCGTTACCATTAGGAAAGATGGTGATGGCACAAAACTGAATTAACTTTGTTCTGACCCTAATTGATCCCTAATTGATTCATTGAATTTCTGGTACTAATTCAATTTACTTTACTTGGCGCTGGAGTAGCGAACTAACAGTTGCATAAATGCGGCAAAGGTCTTTGGGAACACACGTGCTTGCCAATAAGAAATTTTGGCCATTAAACCCGGCACAATAATGAACTTGTTCTTAGCTACTCCTTTAAGCGTGGCTTTGGTTACCGTTTCAGGCTGTAAAGTCCCACCTAAATCTTTAATAAACCTTGTCTGTGGTAAAATGTGTTCGGATTCTTTCGTCACCATGGGTGTATCAACTTCTGGTGGGCAAACCACACTGACACCAATGTTATATGCTGCTAATTCTTGGCGCATACAACCTGCCATGCCAATTATTGCGAATTTTGAAGCACTATAAGCGCTATATCCATAAGTCGAAATGATGCCACCTAATGAGCTGATAAAACAAATCTGTCCAGATTTTCGTTCAATCATGTCAGGTAAAAAGGCTCTGGCTACTGCACGACTTCCCATTACATTTGTTTGAATAATAGCGTCAAAATCATCATCATTTTGTTCGATAAAACGTTCACTGGCGACAATGCCTGCGCTTAATATCAGCAAATCTGGAGTGCCAACTTGCTGTTTAATTGCGGTAACTGCATTAGTTAATTGTATTTTGTTGGTCACATCAACAGAAAATGATAAGACCTGTTGTGTGTCAGATTTCATCAAGGCTTTGCATTCATTTACGGCCTTACCTAAACGCACCTGATTTCTGGCCAATAAAATAATATTGGTACCTTCTTTTGAATAGGCTTTGGCAATGTCCAAACCTATGCCGCTTGAACCACCTGTAACAACCACGGTTTTCATATATTTATCCTGTTGCTTTTATCGCTGATGCATCATTAGCATCAATTCTGGCCAATTTTTGTAACGCTACCATAATTGTTAGCGCGTTGAATAAAATTTCAAGTGGTTGCTTTACTAGTTCGAATATTGAGTACTAAAATTCGTTGGAGTAGGGGGTGAGACCTAATACTTACGTACAGTTTTGAGTGTAGCTTGTAATTGTAGTTGTGCATTTGGCTAAATATATGATGACTTCCTTTGAGTACAAAATGATAAAATTTGGATAACAGTAACTAAAAATAAAATGAACTAGAATACTTTACGTCGAATGCACAGCAAAAAATAGCTTCAAAAATTTTAAATCTACCCTGCTCTAAATATTCATAAGAGTGCACTACACTTTGTGTACCTAATCTCGCGGTTACAAATAATAGTATTTTAATCAATCTGGCCAGAGCTGCGTTCATCATAAAAAGGAAAGCAAATGTTAAGACGTCAATTTTTAAATGCATTAGGACTTACTGTTGGGACTGGTTTATTCGCCCCCTCAACAG
>CAZMDX010000359.1:0-5382 GCA_964564805.1 uncultured Pseudoalteromonas sp.
TGAATTGAGCAATTGAGATTGAGAGCACACACATTTTTCAAAGAAAAAAGCATGGCTTACAGGCTTCTATTTGGGTGCATGTTATGTAGCTTTTTTGTCTCACATTTAAACGCTCAGGAACAATCAGATCTTGAAAGTATTCAGCAACAAATAAAGAATAAACAAGCGAATATTAGTCGACAACTAGAGGCTGCCAAAAAGCTCCAGGACAGTCTCAAAGTTGTTGAATTACAGATTGCCCAGTCTATTTTAGAATTGAACAAAACACAGATATCCCTCAACGACAATCGACAACAAATGACTGAACTGCGAATACAACAAAAGGGTTACTTAACATCCTTAGATACTCAAAAATCAGTATTAGCTAAGCAGATCCGCAGCGCATATATGACAGGTAACTATGATTTTGCGAAAATGTTGTTGAATCAGCAAGATGCCGCTAATTTTGAACGTACCATTACTTACTATCAATATTTAAATAAAGCGCGTAAATCACAGATAGACAACTTTAATTTGTTAGTCAAAGATCTCCAAAAAGTGAATGCCAACTTGATTGATAATCAAAGCGATTTAAAGCAGCTAAAAAGTAAACAGCTGGAGCAACAACAAACCTTAACAATGAATCAAATTGAGAGAGAAAAAACACTTCTATCGATGCAAAACGCTATAGAATCTGATGAAGCAAAAATCGCACAATTACAAATCAATGAAAAGAATTTACTAGAAGCCTTAACTCGAGCACAGAAAAAAGTTAATAAATTAGACATCACCTTAAATGGATTAAGTGATTTTAGAGGTCGTTTATTGATGCCTGCGCAAGGTAACCTAAGAAAAATGTTTGGTAGGTTTAGGCAAGGACAAATTAAATGGAAAGGAGTCGTAATAAACGGTACCTCGGGCAATTCTGTAATAGCCATCCATCATGCAAAAGTACTTTATTCTGATTGGCTTAGAGGCTTTGGTTTGGTGACGGTGCTTGATCATGGTGATGGGTTTATGAGCTTGTATGGCCATAATCAAGCATTATTAAAGCAAGCGGGGGAGGTCGTTCAGGCTGGTGAAGCAATTGCTTTGTTAGGCCAAAGCGGTGGACAAAGTCGGCCCAACTTGTACTTTGAAATTCGCCATAAAGGAAAGCCTATCAATCCCGTTAATTGGCTAAAGTTATAATTTCAAACAGTTTTAAATCATTATTACTCTAGTAAAAATATTGCATCGGCTTATAATTAGTATCACAAACAGACAAGTATAATAATAAGAAGACATGCGTTTATTAATAATTAGTTGTTTGTTTTGTATCAGTTTTTCTGCAAAAGCGTCTCAAATCGCTTTAATCATTGATGATATGGGCAATAATAAAAAAGATGCAATGGCTTTTACTCTGCCATCAAATGTGACATTTGCAATTTTGCCTAATAAACACTTATCTAAGGTTTTTTCTAAGCGGGCTACAGCACAAAAGCGAGAAGTAATTTTACATATGCCGATGGAATCATTGGCTGGTAATAATCAAGAAAAAAATGTGCTGTTATCTAGTATGCCACCTGCTCAAATCGTAAGAATGTTAAAAATAGCCTTATCTACTGTTCCTGATGCTGTGGGTGTCAATAATCATATGGGCAGCAGATTGACACAACTCACGTTACCTATGTCTGTCACCATGGAGTTTTTGTCTGAGCAAGGATTATTTTTTGTGGATAGCCGCACCACTAGGTATAGTAAAGCAGAATTGATTGCTAAAAAAAACGGCGTGTTAAGTACTAAACGTAATGTATTTATTGACCACATCCCTAGTTCTGAACAAATTGATAAACAGTTTCATCGTTTACTAAGTTTATCAAAAAAATATGGCTACGCTGTAGGTATCGCCCATCCTTATCCACAAACCCTTGAATATTTGAAAGTTCATTTGCATACATTACAGCAGCACGGTATCGAGTTAGTTAAGTTAAGTGATGTACTTTCTTCAGGTTCTACTTACGCCTATCATTCTAGAACACAATCTAAACCCACTTCCCCAGAACCTGTGTTTTCCAGCTTAGTGAAAAAATAAAAGTAGGTAAATATTACAACAAGGAAATATTGCCGCCATCTGCAAATCTACTCGTGTTAATAATGAGCTTGTCATTATCAGGGATTATGTCGCTCTTTTTTCAAAGTTGCCGCAAAAAATAGCTAGCGTATCAATAGACGACTTAGCCCTAAATGCCAAGCAAGTATACGGTGTAAAAGCAGAGCGTTAGTTACCCGTTGTGTTAATATGAAATTTCAGATGGAGCACTTCAATAAATTTTAGATAGGATGCTCCTTCCTTTTTAAGTATCCCATTTTAAATTCATTTTAATCACCTCTTAGTCCAATTTGTTACCCAATCAAATAAGTCCTAAATACATAAAATTGCATGCCAATAAGCATCAAGCAGTATACAAATCCGTGGTCTTTTGTTGAATGAAGTGGGGGTCTTTTTGTACGAGTATATTAAAGTTTGAAACTCTCACAACAAAAATAAACCTGCTTTTGTTAAGGTTTGTGCTAATTCCCGTCATTCGTAGTCAATTCAGTTAAACTGATTTTCGAGATAAATGGTCAGTCTAGTTCGCAGCCCAAAAGGGCAACTAACAACCTAAAGCCGACGTAATAGTATTCGATTCATCAGTTAGTTTTGAGCACATTAAGGACATTAGCAACGCTGAAATTATGAAGATGTTTTACCCTTTGTCATCATATTTTAAAGCGAGAGATCATTTGCTGCATCTGAGATGATAAGGTGCTCGTTGTGTCCCGAACCTCAGTGGTTTCCTGGGAATTTTGTAGTTTTGAATGAGACTATGGATTATTCCTCTCCGTATTGCGGTTCATCTCTTCGATAACAATGCGTTGTTCTTTGAGGCTATGGCAATATGTGCATTAATTTCAGTTACCACACGTGAAATTTCAGTAATTGTTACTCGGCTATTTTTTGTTTGTTCTATGCTATCGTGAGCTTGTCCCTGACATTCACCTATCGCCTCTGAGATAATGCTGCGGGGAAAGAGGGAAGAAGGCTACAGCCTCTCTTTTCCTGCATTTTGCGGAAGCATAGAGCCTGCAGTAAAGGAATTTACGGCCTGCCAATGATGCTCCAGGAGATTGGTATCAGTTTGGAGTCGATGCTAAACCGCCTTAAACTGTTGTATAACGTGACGGGGTAGAATGAGTTGAAGCTCTTGGTGAGACTCCAGAGTTTTCACATAGCCCAGATTCATGCTGGCACATTTTTAATGTCTTCTATATTAATTTTTAACGTTTAAAAAAAGATTTAGAAATACTTTATTACGCTAGAATTTAGCATTCAGAAAAATATGCGAGCAACCTAATATCACAAAGACCGAGTAGATTTTGATTTGTCCTATCTTAAGTTTTTTCACCTATCACTGCTTTATTCATATTTTTACCATCAAATGCTTGCAAACTTCATGAAATGTTATAATATAACATTTAATTGATTCAAGGTGATTATGCATGCAAGTAAGTAAAGATAAAACGCTGTTAGACAGGCTAGGCATTTGGGCCTCGAGTTTGTGTGCGTTGCATTGTTTGTTGTTACCTATTCTTATCCCACTTATTCCTTTTGTTGGCGCCTCGTTTTTTGCACAAGGTTGGTTTGAAAGAAGCATCTTATCACTTTCAATGATTATAGGTTTTTGGGCGTTATTTTCTGGGTTTTATCGCTATCACAGGCAGCTTTATCCTCTATATAGTCTCGTCTTAGGTGGGCTAATCTACTGGAATAAAGACATGTTTGGCGAGTCTTATGAACCGTTTACTATCGCTGTAGGAGCTTTACTAATTATTGGTGCGCACATAGTTAATTTAAAACTATGTCAAAGCTGCCAAGACTGTGATTCTGGATGTGCTAGCTCTTAACCTTATTGATTCTTTAAACTTGAAGTAATGAAGCTTGTTACAGGTTATCGTCAAACAAAGTGTTTATTATTTTAATTCCTGTTTTTATTTGAATTGGATAGACAATTCAAATCTCACGAAGCAACTAGCTCTTTGACGCTAATACCAATTTAGCTTTTGCCGGCCCATTACTGAATACAGCGTCTACTCCCCAAGCCTTCAACCTGAGCAAGTCTTCAGGTTCATCAGCCGTATAAACAAAAAACTTTAATCCACGACTATGCGCATCCCTTATAAAATCCTGTTCAACAAAACTAATATCAGCATTAACTGAATACGCTTGTAATTCTTGAGCAAAATGCGCGTAATTTAGCGGACAACTTCCAGTTAATGCCCCTGTCCTTATTGCGGGCGCGATGCTTTTAAACGCTAGCAACAGATGGTGATTAAAGGACGAAACAATAAATTGTTCAGGTTTGAAATTTAACTGAGCTACGGCTTTGTTAATATACGCACTGAGCAGTGAGACTTCATTCACTCCTTTAACTTCAATATTGATTAAACATTGTCCTTGTACACGCTGCAGTACTTGCCAAAGTGTCGGCACAAACTGACCTTGGCCTACATCCAATGTTTGTAATTCTTCGAGGGTATAGTCTGTTAAGGCACGGTTGCCCATAGTGGTTCTTTTTACCCACCTATCGTGAATAACGACTAATTCATCACCTAGTTGGTAGATATCTATTTCAATGCCATCAGCTTGTTGGGCTAAGGCTAGGTCAATGGCTAACAATGTATTTTCGGGCGCATCAGCACTGGCCCCTCTATGTGCAAATATCAGCATAGTATCTATTCATTGTGGAGTTTTTGAGCATTGATGGTTTCATAAATAGCGGCAGAAATCACTAATAATCCACCCACTATGGTTTGCCATCTTGGTTGTTCATTTAATACTATTATGGCAAGTCCAACACCGTAAAGTGGTTGCATACAGGCAATGAGGGAGAATGTTTTAGCACGTAAATGTTTAAGGCTTGCAGCAATTAAAGCATGTGGCACTGCTGTTAAAAAGGTCCCAAGTATAATCAGTCCTATGTAGGTTTCTTGACTAGCTTTGAACAAATCATCACTTGAAAAAAAACTGAGGGAGATAAAAATCACCAAAGTTTGATAGGCCATTGCATGAGCACCAGAGTAATGAGAAAAGTGTTTTCGATGCACTAAATTCCTAAAAGAATACAAAACAGCCGAGAACACACCGATTAATACACCTTGAGTAATCTCATTTTCTAATGAAACTTCTGGGACTATTAAGGAAATACCCAAAAGTACAACAATGGCACTTGCTACGTCTTGCCAGACTAAACGTATTCCTTCGAAAAAAGGTTCTAAAAGCACTGTCATTACAGGAAAAGTGAATAAGGCTATCATACCCACTGATATCGACGAATATTGCATTGCAGCAAAGTAACTAACCCAATGCGCTGCCATAAGAAG
>CAZMDX010000360.1:0-1966 GCA_964564805.1 uncultured Pseudoalteromonas sp.
TACGGTAGCTTCGGCAGACATTGGTGACATCATTTTTAACTTATTGAGTTCACTCAAGGCCTTTTCTTTTGCCTCTGCTGTCATTTTAGCAGCTTCAATTTTCTGATTTAAGGCTTCAAATTCATCAGGTGCATCATCGAGTTCACCTAATTCTTTTTGAATGGCTTTCATTTGCTCATTCAAGTAATACTCTCGCTGACTCTTTTCCATTTGCTTTTTAACACGAGTGCGAAGTTTTCTTTCTACCTGAAGCAAATCAATTTCACTCTCCATGAGTGCCATCAGATACTCTAGGCGCTCGGTGATACCAATCATCTCAAGCACTTTTTGCTTTTCCGATAACTTGAGAGGCATATGGGCTGCCATTGTATCAGCTAATCGCGCAGCATCTTCAATGCCACTTAATGAAGTTAACACCTCAGGTGGAATTTTTTTATTAAGTTTGACATACCCTTCAAACTGAGAAATCGCCGAACGAATTAATACTTCTTGGTCTGTTTCAGCTAACTCTGTTTCTTCTGAACTGGTTACATCTGCGATAAAAAAATCTTCAGTACTAACAAACTTATCAATTTTGCCACGTTGATTACCTTCAACTAATACCTTTACAGTGCCATCAGGCAACTTAAGGAGCTGTAAAATAGTCGCGACAGTACCAACAGTAAATATGTCAGTTATTTCTGGTTCGTCAACAGCAGCATCCTTTTGCGCTACTAGGAATATTTGTTTGTCTTTTTCCATCGCTGCTTCTAGACAGCGGATAGATTTTTCACGCCCAACAAATAATGGGATAACCATGTGTGGGTATACCACTACATCTCGTAATGCCAAAACAGGCATTTCAATGCGATCTTCTCGCTTTTTAGTCATACTTGGTCTCGTATTAAGTCGATTAACATTACATACATGCGATATATATGGGGTTGGGCAGTTAAAGTTCAAATGAAAATTCAAATAAAGAAGAATAAAGTACAGTTGATATGTAGCTTACCAATATATCCTTGCCATTAAAAAAGGCTCTTACGAGCCTTTTTTAATATTTATTCTGAAGCGACTTTTTTATCGGTGCCGCTGTCGTAAATCAAAATGGGTTTTGATTCACCTCGAATAACTGTTTCATCAATCACAACTTTACTTACATCTGACATTGATGGTAGGTCATACATTGTATCAAGTAATACAGCTTCAACTATAGAGCGCAACCCACGTGCCCCAGTTTTACGCTGCATTGCTTTTTTAGCGATAGCCTGTAGGGCATCTTCACGAAACTCAAGTTCAGTTCGTTCCATTTCAAATAACGCTGAATATTGCTTGGTTAGTGAATTTTTTGGTTCACGTAAAATTTGAACCAATGCCTCTTCGCTTAGTTCTTCAAGGCAGGTTAAAACGGGCAAGCGTCCTATGAACTCTGGAATAAGGCCGTACTTAATTAAATCTTCAGGCTCTACCTTTTTAAGTAATTCACCTTCTTTAGATTTTTTACTCGTACTCTTTATTTCTGAAGCGAATCCTATACCTGTTCCAATATTAGCACGCTGTTCAATTACTTTGTCCAAACCAGCAAAAGCGCCACCACAAATGAAAAGTATCTTAGATGTGTCGACTTGCAAAAATTCTTGCTGTGGATGTTTTCTACCACCTTGAGGGGGAACAGAAGCAACAGTGCCTTCAATTAGTTTTAATAGTGCTTGCTGAACGCCTTCACCAGACACATCTCTGGTGATAGAGGGGTTGTCTGATTTGCGAGAAATTTTATCTATCTCATCGATATAGACAATACCGCGTTGGGCTTTTTCAACATCGTATTCACATTTTTGTAAGAGCTTCTGGATGATATTTTCGACATCTTCACCCACATAACCGGCTTCAGTTAACGTGGTTGCATCAGCCATAGTGAATGGCACGTCTAACAACCTTGCAAGTGTTTCAGCTAATAAGGTTTTACCACTACCAGTCGGGCCCATCA
>CAZMDX010000361.1:0-5223 GCA_964564805.1 uncultured Pseudoalteromonas sp.
TTGGCCTACATGCGTGGTCGTACTTTAAACGATGCCTTTATTATTTTAGATGAAGGACAAAACACCACAGTAGAACAAATGAAAATGTTCTTAACCAGAATTGGCTTTAATTCTCAGGCGGTAATCACAGGGGATATTACCCAAGTAGACTTACCCCGTGGGGTGCGTTCAGGTTTACGCCACAGCATAGAGGTATTAAAGGATGTGAATGATATTTCTTTTAACTTCTTTAGTGCTAATGATGTTGTACGTCATCCGGTTGTAGGACGCATAGTCATGGCTTATGAAGAATATGAAGGAAAACAAGAAAAAGAGCGTCTAGAAAAAAAAGCACAGCAAGAGGAAATAGCCAAAAAGGATGAAAATTCCGCTAAGTGATTTATTTGTGAGCGCTATTTTAGATTTACAACTGGCCAGTGATTGTTCTGACATACCTTCACAACAAGATATTCAATTATGGCTAGATACTCTGTTGTCTTGTCAGCAGCTTGATAATAAAGAAATGACGGTACGTATTGTTGATGACGCAGAAATTCAACAACTCAATCAACAGTATCGTGGCAAAGACACAGCGACTAACGTTTTGTCTTTTCCTTTTGAAATGCCCGAACTAGTTTTGCCAGAGGGTATTGAAATGGACGAATCGATATCTAATTTTTTAGGTGATATCGTGATCAGCGCACAAGTTGTCAAACAAGAATCAAAGCAACAAAACAAATTACTTAAACATCACTGGGCACATATTTTGATTCATGGAACCTTGCATTTGTTAGGCTATGATCACATTGAAGAACAAGAAGCTGAAGAAATGGAAAGCATTGAAATTGCTATATTACAAAAATTAGCCATTGACGACCCGTACCATAATCATTAATGATGCATGTATATAGTATTCAATGCATAAAGCTTTTACTTAAACTAACCTAAATAACGAGATCATGAGCGAAGATAACCCCCCATCTACTAGCGGTTCTGCCAATAAAGGCTGGATTGAGAAGATAGTCCAGTCCTTCACGGGAGAGCCGAAAAACAAAGAAGAATTGTTTGAAGTCATTACTGATGCCGAACAGCGAGAGGTCATCAACCCACAAACTAGAGCGATGATTGAGGGCGTAATGGAGGTCAGTGAGATGCGGGTCAGGGAGATAATGATCCCAAGAGCGCAGATGCGCACCATTGACATTGAACAAACAGTTGAACAATTTTTGCCTATCCTCCTTGACTCTGCACACTCCCGCTTTCCTGTTATTAACGAAGACAAAGATCATATTGAAGGAATTTTGTTAGCTAAAGACCTCCTTAAATATGCTTTTTCTCCTGAAATAAAATTTGAGCTAAAAAATATTCTTCGTCCTGCCGTTATTGTGCCAGAGAGTAAACGTGTAGATGTATTACTCAAGGAATTTCAGCAAAAACGCTATCACATGGCTATAGTAGTAGATGAATATGGTGGTGTATCAGGTCTAGTCACCATTGAAGATATTCTTGAACTTATAGTTGGTGAAATTGAAGATGAACATGATGTCGAAGAGGACGAAAACGACGGTATTCGCCCACTAAACAAATATACTTTCTCAGTTAAAGCACTCACATCTTTGGAAGATTTTAATAAATTCTTTGAAACCAAATTTGACGAGGAAGAAGCAGACACCATAGGTGGTATTGTATTAAAAGCTTTTGGGCATATGCCGGAACGTGATGAAAAAGTCACCATCGATAATATTAAATTTAAAGTAACTAATTCAGATAAAAGACGCTTGTTGCAATTGAAAGTCACTTTGCCAGAAACGGAAGCATAGCTCTGAGCATTACACAAAGAGCGAACGATATGTCGTTCACTCTAAGGCTGCTTCTGACCTGTTTATTTGGGGTGTCGCTAACATTAGCTTACGCACCATTTTCGTTTTGGTTGGTTACTTTCATAAGCCTTACTGGCTTTATTTATTTACTCAGTCACGCCTTGCCCAAACAAACTTTTAAGCTTGGTTTTGTTTTTGGCTTGGGATGGTTTGGTGCTGGTGTGAGTTGGGTGCATGTGAGCATCGCTGACTTCGGCGGCATACCACTTATTGGTTCCATCAGTTTGATGCTGCTATTAAGCGCATATTTAGCCTTATTCCCTGCTTTAAGTTGTTATTTAGTTTCTAAATTTTTTACTCCTAGACTATGGCCTCTGGCCTTTCCTTTTATTTGGTTAATTGTTGAGTGGCTAAGAAGTTGGTTACTAACAGGTTTCCCTTGGCTTTCTTTGGGTTATAGTCAAATACAAAGTCCACTTGCAGGGTGGTTCCCTGTCGTTGGGGAGTTTGGCGTGTCTGGACTCATTATTTTAGTTTGTACGGTAATTGCAGTTTGGTTAACCAATAAAAAATGGATATCTAGTGTTATTGTTGTCACAGTAACATTTATATCAGGCTTAGTGATAAATCAATATCAATGGGCTAAACCGACAGGCGAAAGTGCGCGTATCGCTATGGTACAAGGCAATATCGAACAAGCCCTTCGCTGGACCCCAGAGCAAGACCAGCCAACGATGGACAAATACAAAAACATAACGGCTGATCATTGGAATAATGACGTCATTATCTGGCCAGAAGCCGCGATCCCTAAACTAGAACCAGTGGCCACAGATTATCTTAGTGAAATGGATAACATAGCCGCACAAACAAACACAGGCTTGATCACGGGTATAGTTAACTACAATTTTGAAACGCGGGAAGCCTACAACAACTTAATTGCTTTAGGACAGAGGTTCCAAGATGATACAGATGAGGATAAAACATCTAGTGGTCACTATCGTTACTTTCACGACAATCGATTTGCCAAACACCACTTATTGCCAATAGGTGAGTTTATCCCTTTTGAAGACTGGATACGTGGTTTAGCCCCTATATTTGATTTACCTATGTCATCTTTTAGCCGTGGTGATTATCAGCAGGCCAATTTAGAAGCAAAAGGTTATCACTTTGCTCCGGCAATTTGCTTCGAAATAGCTTTTCCTAGGCAAATATCTGCCAACTTATATTATAACACCGACTTTATTATCACTGTCAGTAACGATGCTTGGTTTGGCGGCTCGCATGGACCAGCACAGCACTTAGAAATTGCCCAAGCGAGAGCCAAAGAGTTTGGTTTACCTGTTTTACGTGCCACGAACAACGGTATCACTGCTTTTATTGATCACCGAGGCCAAATTCAAAGTCAATTACCGCAGTTTGAGACGGCTGTTCTGAGTGATATAATCCAACAAGTAAAAGGCTATACCCCATACCGTTCTTTTGGTGATTGGCCTGCATGGTGTTTGTCTTTAGTGATCTTTTGTATCGCTTGTTGGAATAAAAAACAATGGAAAGATAGTTGAAAAATGCATAGTCAAACCCGTGATCCTAATTTTACTATTCGCTCAGCAACCGTTAAAGACACGGCACTTGTTCTTAGATTTATTCGAGAATTGGCCGATTACGAAAAGCTATTACACGAAGTAGTTGCTGACGAAGTCACTTTAAAAGAAAGCCTGTTCGGCGATATTCCTCACGCCAAAGTAATAATCGGTGAATATGATGGAGTCGCAGTTTCATTTGCTTTGTACTTTCACAATTTTTCGACATTTCTTGGTCGACCCGGTATTTATTTAGAGGATTTATACGTGCAACCCAATATGCGCGGAAAAGGGTTGGGTAAAATACTGTTAGGTTATTTAGCAACCCTTGCTCTTGAACTAAAATGCGGGCGTCTAGAATGGTGGGTATTGGATTGGAACAAACCCGCCATCGATTTCTACAGGTCTCTAAACGCAGAGCCTATGGACGAATGGACTGTGAATCGTATTACGGGTCAGGCGTTAAATAATTTAGCTGAAAAGTTATAATTAGAGGTAATTATTAGTGTCTACTGTTACGTTACTACACCTCACTAGATATGTCTTAACCGGTACCCTGCTCTATTGACCTAACGCTAGTAATTAAGGTCTTAATCTTATCAATGGGCGTCAGCACCACCACATTTCCTATAATTACCAAAATAAATCCAATCACGGTATTCGTTTGCCATACAAACCCTTCAAAAATCATACTCAGTGTTACAGCCACTACAGGAAACAACACCACCGAATAACTTGCTTTTTCAGGGCCAATATCTTTCAACAATACAAAATAACAAGCAAAAGCGATAACGGTGCCAAAAATACTTAGGTACAAGAGTGACACTATGTAGGGAAGTCGAGTGTCCACATTAAATTCAGTGCCACTGATCAAAGTAAAAATAAGTAAAAATAGGCTTCCATACAACATGCCCCATGCGTTGCCTTGCATAATACCAATATTATTTCTTGAATTACGCACGCTGGTCATATTGCCTAATGAGGCTACAAAAGTACCACCTAACGAGAGGCCTAAACCGATTATCGCTTCACTGGCAAAGTCTAAGGTTTTAACATCTTGCCAAAATAACCCTACAATACCTGCGAAGCCCAAGGTTGCTCCGATAAAGATACGTGGCGCGATAGGTTTGCCAAAAAGTATACGGGTGTTGATGATGTTCATTATTAATAAAGTAGAAAACGCTATAGAGGTCATAGCAGAGGTTAGGTAATCTTGCGCCCAATACAAAACTAAATAATTAAAACCAAAGTTGCAACAAGCTAACGTCATAAAAAAAAGATGATTTTTAAAGCAAAACTGCATGGGTAATTTTTTTATGAGGCAATATGCCCACATCAACAATGCAGCAATTGAAAAGCGGTAAACTAAAGATACTTCTGGCGCTACAACGCCTAATTGATATTCAATAGCAAGCCAAGTAGAACCCCATATAAGTACTGTGAAAATATATAAAACTGTGCTTCTCATTATGTGCAACGTTCATCTAAACTGAAGGGATAGTCTACCTCGCCTAATGGCGACCCAACAGAAACATTCCACTTAAATAATGAGTAAGTCCAAAATTAGCTGCTCTCACAGAATGTGAAATGATAAACCTATGAGTTGATATGCAGATAAAACATAATTTATCATGAACAGCGTATGTGCTTTTTACAGCTTTTTTAAACTTAAAATTCAGAAATGTTGTCTTTAGACAATCTAAATGTGTTTAAGGTTAATGTTGAATTAATAATGGCGATAAAGAAATATCGCTAACGAGTTATTTATTTGGTGGGCAATGCGCGCGAGAGATTAGTGTTTTGAATGCTTTAAAAATTCAATTAATTCTAAAATATTTTGTTAT
>CAZMDX010000362.1:0-7313 GCA_964564805.1 uncultured Pseudoalteromonas sp.
AGTGTGCGATACACAATACCCAGTACTTTTCCCATGATCTGAGGATAGCTGGCAAACAAAAATCTCAGTTGAAAAGGAAAGCTCAATACCCATTGCCTAATTGGCTCATGGGGCAACACATCATCAACCAGCAAGGCGGCGCTTTCTGCCATTCGACGCGCACCACAACTCGGACACAAAATCGTCTGGAACGATTTTGAACAGCCGAAGGCTGGCCCGAAGGGCGAAGGGCAGGAAGCCCGGAGTAAAAACCTCTGCGTTTACAACTGAACGCAACCAGATGTTCACAATGACAATCTTCACAACGAACTCGCAAAAAACCATATTCCAAACGACCGCACTTGAGGTACGCTTCAAATTCTGACCGCACATACTTGGGTAAATATTTATCTTGTTGCCCCATGTGGTTCAAAAACTGCGGGTAATATTTTTCAATAATTTGATTAAGAAGGGTCTGCTCTGGTTTATGACGTTCATACTTTACCCTCCCCTCTCTTCTGGCATCTTTTACAAGCGACATATACCACCAACACTATATTTACATACAGTATAGGTGTGTTTTTTATTGTTGGTATGCTGGGGCTTTATATTACAAGGATATGGACATTAGTGGTTGAAAACTAATTAGCCCACCGTCTGCAATTCGCTCATTGGGGTCAGTCAAATTTGATAAATCGATTAAGAATTTTTTGGCTCAATATGGTCTGATAGTGACAGTCCTTTAATGTCCGCAATAGGTCGATAACTCCCCTTTTTAAACTAGGGCCTTATGTCGGCTTTAGGCCGATACTTACCCTTATAGCTGCGAGCAAGAGTGACAATTAAGTGGCAAAAATCAGTTCAATCTAAATAAGCTCCACGGACGGCTTTTGGTACAAACCCGTCGAACAGCGGGTTTTATTTAGTTGTTCGAGTTTCAAACTTTAATATGCTTGTACAGATTAGTCTAATCTGAGTTTTGCTTGTGTGAATATAAATCAATTTTTCTGTATTGATACTTAAACAAGTGACTGAGAATTACTGATGATTACTCATTGGTGCTAGTCGGTATACATTGCTTGTGTGAAGAGTTAATCGATTAGATTAATCTGACAGACTGGAATGTGCCAATGGACTAAACCGCTCTCGGGTAACTCAAATTTAGGACAACAAAACGCTTTGACGGAATATGACAAAAAATGAGCATTGTATGAATTCCGTACCTGCACCACTACGTGAGATGAGGCAAAACCTTCACCCTAGTCGATGCTATGCACAAACGACTTTGTTGCGGCCATCCACTTTTGCGATGTACAACCTTTCGTCGCATTGGGACATCCAGTCTTTTGGGGTGTTATGGGATTTTAATTCGCAAACACCAATGCTTGCCGTAACCTGATGATCAGGTATAAATTCATATGCCTCAATGGATTGACGAAGCAGCTCAGCAACCATTTCACTATTTGAGGTATCTAATCCATTTAACAATACTAAAAATTCTTCGCCACCAATACGAAATATGATGTCAGAGGCTTTGACGTTATTCCGCATTAAAATAGAAGCTTGTTTAAGTACATTATCGCCAGTGGCATGACCAAAAATGTCATTAACCTTTTTAAAGTGATCAAGGTCAATCATTAACAGTGTCATCGACGTTTTGTATTTGCGATTAAGATTAATTGCCTGTTCAAGACTTTGATCGAGTAAAGAGCGATTATTTAGACCCGTTAATACATCGGTATTGGATAGCTTGGTAAGCGAATGCTGCTGATTTTCTATTTCTTTGATACACATAAAAACAAAGCCGCTGGTGCCAATTAATACCATATAAAACCTAATAAATTCGTTTAGTGCCATTGCATTGAAGGATATGGGTAATATACCGACTAAAAAGATGAAATTTATCACCGCAGCAAATCGTAATGGCAGTACAAAATACAATACAAATATTGCTGGGAAGGACCAAAATGAAGCGGCGATACCTAGTTTATATAGGGCAAAAGCAGAAATTAAGGTAATAATGGGAGCAATACCAAAGAGACTAAGTGGTAAACTATATTTGTTTTGGTGGCATCTATATGCTGAGAGCAAATAAAGACAAATAAGAAAAAAAATGCCAAGCGCCAGCCAATATTTCTCCTGATAAATATTAATAACAACAAACGGAGCAATAATCACGGCAGATACTAATGCAATGTTTTTAGTTGACTTAATTACAAAGTTTGGGACGCTGTCGTCAGGTGTATCCACTTTCATTGCTTTAGCCTCTACAAGATAATTTCAAAATCAAACTTAACTTATTAGAAGTAAAAAAGCTATGCATGTCACATACAGGTGAACTGGCATTCGATTAATCAAACGCGACTGACGGAAGACCGCTCAATAGTCCACCAGGTTAGAGCACGTTACTAAGCGCAATACCTAAGCCAAATCTGGTTTGACTGTAATTATAATCAATCAAGCTATCGCCATAACCTGTAAAGGCCATGGCGTAACCCCTAAGTTTCCCCCATAAAGGAAAGGTAAAACCGAATTCTGTTGAACCTTTGTTAGTCGAAAAATTTCTACGCCCAGTAAAACTAAATTCCAAGTTATCCCACTCATAAACCAACCCTATTTCAGAGGAGCCAAGAAAATCATCGATGTCTGGGTTGTCATCACCTTTTGGATCAAGTTCAAATTCTTTAACATCTTCAGACAATCTCACCCAAGGTCTAAATAACAATGCAAAGTTGTTTTTTTCATATAAAAAGCTGACATAAACGCGATTCCAGCTTCTTGATAAGTTTTGCGTACGACCATTAGATTGGTGTTCTATACCCACAGCAAAGCCAGTATTTCCGCCAAAAGGGTGCCATTGTAAAGGTGCCAAATAGAAAAGCTCAGGTTGATAATTGGTTTCTCGGAAAGGTTTTGAAATATTTTCAGCATAAATCTGCCACCATGCTTGTATGGTAAATCCAAAGTACAAGCCATCCCCCTCAATTAACATACTGTTATAGTTGAGAGGCACTTTTAGGCTCAATTGAAATTTAGCTTCAACGTTTTCCAAATTATTTTCATATCCATCGTAGCTAGAATATGCTCCCTTATTGATTGCATTTGTAGTGAGTGTAGGAAGGATATAATTAATTTTATGTGGAGTAAGCACATAAGGCTCAAACTCAGTTTGCCTTTCCTTAATGATACGTCTGGATATTGCGCCAGGTGTGGTGACACTATCAGCAGTAATACTCAATTTGGCTATTTCAACGTCTTCTTCAGTAAAGTTATCAATACTACAACTTTTCCTCATATCGGCTAAAGTCAGATTGGCATCAGCGTTCAGATAATGCTGCATAACGCAGTCTACAGTTGCATCCTGTGCCATCGCTAATGGAGTAATAAATGTTGCTGTTAATGTAAAAAAAAGAAAGAAATAGCGTTTAAACATACTAACTGGTCCAAATGTATACATGTTCCACAAGGTTGTGATTTTACACTAAAAATCAAAGAGCGGTATCATCACAGTTTTATATGGAACTGTGATGATACCGCTCTTTTAAATTTCTGAAATAGGATTGATCTAGATTGCTTGGATTTAGGCGCCTGATGATTTCCCAAATCTGGAGAGTATAAGTCGTAAACTAACAATAGCTAAACAAAAGGCAAAAGATATATAACAAAGAGGTGTGCCGTTGCTACTTTTAGGGCAGACGTCATTAATCGATAATTCTAGCCCAGCACCTACACATGCGATGCCAAATACTAAGCTCCAACCGCCGTAAAATATTTTATTGCGTAATGGATAAAATAAACCTATTTGCGCCAATAACATCAGAAAATACCCTATGGCAACCCAATAACATACTGGAATAGTGAGTATGTTGGGGCATGGAGCTGCCCCAGTTATAGTTTTATAAGACACGACCAAAGCGTTCCACAAACCAAATAATATTAGAGCCAGTAAAACAAAGTGTAGTGCTTTAAAAGTGATTTTAATAACTAAAACTCAACCACTAAATTAACGAATTTACCGGTTTTTACTGCTGTTTCGCCCGTTATGTATTGAACTGATATTTCTTCAGCATAGCTGTCGCCTAAAGCAAAAATTTGTATGTGAGATTGATCAGAATTAAGACCTTCACCTGAAACATAATCTCTTCGTAAGGTGGTTCCGTCACTTCTTTTAACCACAATTTTGGCTGCAATCGAAGTTATGGTATCCGGCAGTTTCACTTTTAAATATTTGGCATTACCACCTTTGTTTATGAAGGCTTTTGATTTGCCTGCCACATTGATATGCACAAGATCTGGGTAACCATCGTTATTAAAATCGGCAGTAATTGGGGTAATGCCATATCCCGTATTTATTACACCGCTTTGTTCTCCGGTTTCAGCAAACTCACCAACAGTATTTTGGATTAAAAACCGTCCTGGTAGTCTCAGGAATTTAAGTTTATGGGGAGGAAAACCAATGTAGTTTTCGGACACCACTAAATCATCTTTTCCGTCTAGGTTGAAGTCTTCGAAAATTGCTCCCCAGGAAAATTCATAGTCGGCAATTTTGACTTGTTCTGCTATATCATCGAACTGGAAATTACCTTTGTTTTTAAACATTATCCATTTGGGATTAAACTTCTGATCATCACGTAAGTCTCCCTTTACTAGAAACTCAGGTGGCGTTGAGCCAACGTTTGAAAAGAAGAAGTCGACTAAACCATCATCGTCGTAATCTGTTACCGCTATACCCATTGGGTAGCTGTACTCATTACTATTTGGGTTAGGAATATCAGCAAATTTGTTATTACCAAGATTCTTCCAGGTTTTCACATGGCCGGTATCATGCGCAACGACTAGGTCTTCAAGACTGTCGTTATCGATATCAACGAATATGCCCATAAAGGTGTTATGTTTATAGCGTAAACGAGAAGAATCAGTGATATCGGTAAAGGTATTATCACCGTTGTTTAACAGCATTAAACTATTGCCACCGTATCCCTGTTTGTTAAAGATGTTCTGACCTTCAACCAGCTCTTTTTTGATATAACCAGATACGTACATATCAAAATGTCCATCACGGTTGATATCGCTAATCGCAATCGATAAAGGTGTGGTATCAGATGGAAAAGTGATGTTAAGTTTTTGAGGCGTGAAATTTCCCTGATCGTTTAGATACAGCCAAATCCCTGTGGTACGAGTGATTATTAAGTCAGAATAACCATTTCCATCCACATCTACTACTGAAGAAGCAAAAGTCGCATCTTGCATTTCAGGCTTAGTGATGATGTTGGTGTTTAATCGCTTAAACTTTCCGTCAATAAACCCAAAAAGCGCGTCTTTTTGATTGGGTCCTCCTCCAATAAACAATTCCTCGGTCCCGTCATTATCGATATCAATCACTGCACTTGCGGTAAAAGGTAATGATTCTGCATCCACCATTTTTTGCTCAAAATCTAAAAAATATGAATCAAAAGTTGGAATAGTCACGCCATCGGTGGACACGTCATAATCAATATTTTTATCCATTGTAAATCTAACGATGATTATAACTATCAGTCCAACAACCAGAAAAACTGGGATTAATAATAACTTTTTCATGAGTTCCTTAGTGCGCTATTTTGGCGCGGTTAATTTTTTTACTTGAATGAGTGAAATAACAAAAAATAGACCAAACCCGACATTAAGCGCGATTGGCATGAGATATTTTCCAATATTTGGGCTGATTAAAAACACCACAAATGACAGCAGTAACAATACAATTGGGCTGAAAAAAGCATGCCATTTTTCATAATGAGAACGCCCACTTGCGGCCAAATAAATAAAGATGCCTGATATAAGCAAAGTCGTTATTCGTGTCACTGTCAGCAAGTTTTCATAGCGCAATTGATAATATGCAATAAGGTCAGCAACATTCAGGCCTTGTTCTTGCGCGTGCATCAGTGCTCCAATACTGGCTCTAGAACTTATCCACTGTGCCCCAATGATAAAACCGTAAGCACCTAATAAGAAGCCAACAAAGGCTAGTTTTTGATTCGCTGGTTTGAGCATCAGATATATGTGCCAGCAACCCACAATATAAAGCGGGGCACCTAATGAACCTAAAAAATGCCCCAGTGTTTGCTGCGCACCAGTGGGAGCCAGCATAAATTCATAACTGGTCTCGGAATATTGAGCAAGAGGATCAAAATGTAATAAAAATTCCCCAGTGCCAACCATTACCGCTGCAAGCATGCCTATTACACCCGTTAAAATTATTGTGTTGGATTTTTCCATCGTATTCTCAGTTATGTATACAAACTTTTGAGATTATCGTTAACCGACAATACCGCTATGCTGTCAAAAAAAATTGAACGAGATAAAATATTAATCTTAGATGCTAAATATGACTTATGAATATATTCAAAATTACTTTTTAAAGTGCGCTCCATCTAACCAATAACCCCCACTTAAGTACCGACCCGCACCGGTGAAAAATAGGTTAAATAACACAATAAAGCAGCAATAATCGGGAAGCCAGCATCCCAGCCTAATGGTGCTAAAAGGAAAGACGTAGCAAAACCTAACAACACCAAAATCAACGAATAAGGCAAAGCCGCTCTTCAAGCAGTAATCAATCCGATAAATCCGATCCCAGCAATTGCCAAGATCGTTGCAACTAACTGAATTAACATATGCCTAGCCTGTTTCGCAGTTTTGGGTCTTGTTTTGTGTTACCAGTTTGGTAGGTATTATTGTTGCAATGCAACGTTTGAATAAACCCAGATAAATATCTGACCCTGTGCATTGATAGCGGTAAATAATATTCATCAAGTATTTTTTCATCTAATTAAAAGGCCTAACATTTACTTGGTTAGCAAGCACTGTTCCATGTTAGTAATATAGGGGTAATCGATGACTTACACAGCTATTCACAATATACGGTAATTAAATATGTGGGATATTGTGAAATCATTTGTATATTGCAAGTGCTTGAATAAGCTTAAATCGTTTGTTGAAAGGCACGAGGAATATGCATTAGTGTGAGGTAAGCCAAAAGTGCCATTGCGCGTAAGATAGATCAGGCTATTTCCGGCATTGACCGTTAAGCATTGGATTAGAGAAGATTTAGATGGCTAAAAAATGTCAAAAAGCATCACTATAAATTATCAGACTGAGGTCAATGATATCTGCTTCAGAACGGCTTTTACTGAATAGGTCAACAAGCACCATATCAGTTTGATACATTACGCGTATGCTATGACGGGGAATATTGCATTGGTGCAGGATTTAGTACAAGAAACCTATCTGAGAACCTGGGCTGCACCTCGTCAGCTAAAAGATTGGCAGTTTTTTAAAACCTGGATTACCACAAT
>CAZMDX010000363.1:0-8193 GCA_964564805.1 uncultured Pseudoalteromonas sp.
CAACATGGCAGCTATTCCAGAAAGTTTATTTGAGAGTGAGTTATTTGGTCATCAAAAAGGGGCTTTTACTGATGCGAAACAAAATCGTATGGGCCGATTCCAATTAGCCCATCAAGGTAGCTTGTTTTTTGATGAAATTGGCTCTTTGCCCTTAGCCTTGCAACCCAAACTTTTACGGGTTTTAGAAGCGGGACAATATGAAGTATTAGGCTCTAGCCAAACTCAAACTACCAACGTTAGACTGATTAGTGCGACCAATGCCGACTTAAATCAGCTCGTGGCAGAAAAGCAGTTCCGACAAGATTTGCTTTATCGTTTAAACACACTGGTGATCACCATACCGCCACTACGTGAACGTTTAGAAGATATACAGCCTTTAGCCGAAAGTTTTATTGCCCAATTTAGCGCAAAATATCACAAGTCTAAGTTAACCCTTTGCCAGCAGGCCATTGATAAACTGAAGCGCCATCGTTGGCCGGGAAACATTCGAGAATTAAGTCATACCATGGAACGTGCTGTTCTGTTGGCGGTAAGCAATAAAATATCAGCACAACAATTATTGTTAGATATCGCAGATACTGGCTCAAATGTGATGGAATTACAGCCACTTGAACAGGCTGAACGGCAGCTCATCGAAAAAGCGATGGCAGTTTCTTCTGGTCAAGTGATTGAGGCCGCAAATTTATTAGAGATTTCCCGTAATGCACTCTATCGAAGATTAGAAAAGTTTGGCATTAAATATGAGTCATGAAAAATGGCTAGTGAGTGGTTTATCGATAACCGTCATGATTATTTTATCATTAGCTACGGCACTTACTTGGAGCTTAGGTTGGAGTCATTTAGCCATAGCTACAATGTTGTTTTTTATATCCTACCCACTGATTTGGTTAGCATGCAAAGGTTATCAATTTTGGTGTATTTCTATTATGCAACTCACGACTTTCACCCAAATATTAAGAGAGGGTGAACAAAATCTGCGATTTAAAAAACAACATAAACACAATTTACTGCTAGAACTGCAAAAAGAAATTAGTTTACTGGCTCAAGCACATTCAGATAAGAAAGAGCAACACACATCAGTAGAAAATTTACTCATCAAAACTTTAGATGCTTGGTCTGTACCTGTTTGCTTATTTGATCACCAACTGCAATTAACTTATCGTAATAATGCAATGAACGAGTTGTTACAGCAACCTATGCTGATAGGCACCCATGCAAAAAATTTAGGCTTTTATTTAGAAGAAAATAACTTATCTCACCCCATTTATGATGATAAATGGCAATGCCAAAGCATTCGTTATGTACATCAAGCCAAAAACAACTGGTTTTTTACTGCCATAGATATTTCTCAATTATTGAATAAAAATCAAAGTATTACACAAAACAATCTAATTAGAGTGTTAGGCCATGAATTACGCAACTCACTTACCCCCATGAGTTCAATGGCAGATACCTTATTGTGTAGCGAGGTGTTAAATGAAGCTCAAACAAGAAAAGTATTGAGCCGTATTCAACAGCGTAGCGACCGTTTAATGACCTTTATTGATCAATACAGTCAATTATCTCAATTACCGCCAGCGCAACCTAAGTGGTTTGATTTTTCAGAGATATTAGTAGAAGCAAAAGCGATGGTAGATGAAACCTGCGAAGTGTCCTTTCAAGGCAATAATCAATGCTACGGCGATGCCAATCAACTGGCACAAGTACTGATAAATATCCTAAAAAATTCTCAAGAAGCATCTACGGAATCGAAGTGTCTGGTTAACATCACAATCTATTCTGTCAAAAATGAGCAGGTCATTGAAATAACCGATAATGGCCCCGGCTTTGCCAATTTGGATAATGTACTCACGCCTTTTTACACCACTAAAACTCATGGTTCCGGCATTGGTCTGTCACTTTGTGTACAGATTACGCGAAATCATAAAGGCCAATTATCAGTTAGTAACATTAGCGATGGTGGTGCCAAAATAGCCATGACATGGCCCACCTCAATCTAAAATTATTGGGGGGAACCAAGAGATCACCCAACTCTTTGTTCACTTTTTTAGATTTCTACGTTTCTTTTTAAAACGAGATTTTCCTAAACCAGACCGTTCACCTAAACCAGACAATCCTTTGGGTAATACTTCGCGGCTTTGTAGCACCAGCGCTTTTAATTGCTCCTCTAGTGGGCTCATCAATTTTTTATACTGACTTTTTCCTTCACTGATAGCAGATAACTCAGACTCCCAGCGTGCTGTCATGTCAGGATAAGTGGCCACATCAGGTAAGGCTTCAATCAAACCTCGCCCGGTTGCCGTTGAAATAATGGTTTTACCTGTACGTGACAAAAACTGCCGAGAAAATAATAGTTCGATGATTCCTGCTCTGGTGGCTTCAGTGCCTAAACCGTCAGTGTCTCGAAGAACTTTGCGCAATTGAGGGTCGCTTACATGGGCACTAATGCCTGTCATAGCAGCTAATAAACTTGCGTCTGTGTAAGCTTTAGGTGGCGAAGTATGTTTTTCTAACACTTCAGCCTGTAATGATTTAAGAGTCTGTCCAAGTTTTAAACGGGGTAATAACTGCCCCTCTTCGCTGTGGTTATCTTGGCTATTAGTTTTACTGCGTTTGACAAAGATACCCCGCCAACCTTCTGCAATTAGCTCTTTTGCTACTGCGACAAATAAACCCGCGGCAATCTCGACTTCAACACGTACCGCATAATATTCATGTACGTCCAAAAATTGCGCCAGATAGTTTCGGCAAATCAAGGCATACACCTTAGCGTCGTTGCCCGATAAATGATTGCTGTTTTTTTTGGTGGGAATAATAGCGTGGTGAGCATCCACCTTTTTATCATTCCAAGCTTTTGATTTTCGCTTTACATCAAACTGAGTTTGCATAAATAGGCTGCCTTGTTTACCCAAATGTTGGCTATTGGATAAAATGGCAGCGTGTACCTCTTTAGCTTCCACAAAATGGTTAATGGGCAAATAACGACTATCTGAACGGGGGTATGTTATGAGTTTGTGGCGTTCATACAACCCCTGGCAAATATCCAGCACCTGCTGGGCACTTAAACCAAAAGCGTTGCTGGCATCAATTTGTAAAGACGACAAATTATAAGGCAGTGGTGGTGCTTGTTTTTTATGCTCGCGTTTTAGGCTTTTTACCTGAGCTGGTTGCTGACTAACACGTCCGGCCACATTCTTTGCCAGCGCTTGAGATAGATTCCGCCCGTGGTCATCGAGATATTTGGCACATTGCTCGCTAGGTTGCCATTTGGCTTTAAAGCTTTCACTTTCGCCCTTACTATCGCCCTTCCCCGTTTCCAAGCAGGCCCATACTTCATAGAACGCTTTGCTAACAAAGGCCTCTATGGATTGATCACGGCGCACAACCAACCCCAATAGAGGTGTTTGTACCCTTCCTACAGACAACACACCTTTGTACCCGACTTTTTGACCTTGAAGTGTATAGGCACGGGTTAGGTTGATCCCATATAACCAATCAGCCCGAGAGCGCGCTAGGGCTGAAGTAGATAAGGGAATAAATTCTCGATTGCTGCGTAATTTACTCAGTGATTGTTTCACTGCAGAGGGATTTAAATCGTTAATTAAACAACGCTGGATCGTGTCTTTTTTAACTCCGGTAACGCCTAAAAAATTAATCACTTCGTCAACCAACAACTGCCCTTCCCTGTCTGGGTCACCCGCATGCACAAGTTGTTCGGCTTGCTTAACTAACTTGCGTAACACACCCAGTTGTTTGGCTGTTTGTTTTTTAACTGTAAGCTGCCACTGCTGAGGAATAATAGGCAGATGTTCGTGGCTCCATTTTTTAAAAGCCGGATCGTAAGCCTCGGGTTGTTGTTGTTCGAGTAAATGCCCTACACACCAGCTGACCGTATCGCCATTTGCCGCAGTAATAAATCCATCACCCTTTTTATGAGGCTTGGGTAATACATCGGCAATAGCACGACCTAAACTGGGTTTTTCGGCAATAAAAAGACGCATTGAACCTATCATCATGTTTTTTTATACAGTAGTGTGTTTTTATTGTTTGGGCAAGGTTTAATACCAAGGGAGCGTGATTGATTACGACTGGTGTTTAGCAATGAACGATGTAGTGAGTTACTATTTACTAAGTAGTACTACGATAGTTAATATCTGCTATACCCCTTATTTACTGATACTTTTTACACAACGTAACTCACTTTAATATACAAAACATCAAGCGTGAATTAGCGATTTAAAACCAATAGTCTTAATGAATATTAAAGGTTTACCCATAACCGACATGATTATATTTATATTTGTACTTGTACATTATACTTATTTACTACTGAGCATGATATTAATCAGCATCACTCAACAAGACATTGTCAACAAGCCTAGCCGAAACAATCTCTATTTGTTAAAGTTATGTTACAAACTATTAACCATGAGAACGTCAAATAATGTCTGAGGAGAATAATTTTAAAGCCTTATTGGTAGAAGAGACTGCCAACAAACAATTTACATTGAATATAGTCAACCGTTCGGTAACTGATTTACCTGAAAATGACTTACTTATTAATGTGCACTATTCATCTTTAAATTATAAAGATGCTTTATCTGCTAGTGGTAATAAAAGAGTCAGCAGTCATTTTCCTCATACACCTGGGATAGACGCAGCAGGCGTAGTTATAAACGATAAGACAGGTACTTTTTCACCCGGTGATGAAGTACTAATATTTGGCTATGATTTGGGCATGAATACACCAGGTGGATTAGGCCAGATGATCTCTATCCCCGCAAAATGGGCTGTAAAACGTCCAGAAAATTTGTCTTTAAAAGAAGCCATGACTTATGGAACTGGCGGGCTAACAGCCGCTCTTTGTGTACAAAAATTAGAAAAAATGGGTGCCCGCCCTGAAGATGGCCCAGTTGCGGTGACAGGTGCAACAGGTGGTGTAGGTAGCATCAGTATCGCCTTGCTCAAACAATTGGGTTACAGCGTGGTAGCGTTTTCAGGTAAACCTGAACAAACCGAACATTTAAAATCTATTGGTGCCGATGAAGTATTGCATCGTGATGTACTCAATGAAGCGGCAGATTTACCAATGGGTAAAGAAAGATGGGCCCATGGAATAGATACCTTAGGCGGTGACTACCTTGGTAATCTGTTAAAACAAATTAAATCAGGTGGTGGCGTATCGGCATGCGGTTTGGCCGCTTCTGCTACGCTTTCCTCTTCTGTTTATCCCTTTATTATTCGAGGTGTGTCTTTACTGGGTGTAGATTCGGTATATATCCCACTGAGTGATAAACAACATATTTGGCAACGAGTCGCTAGCGATATGAAACTTCCAAATCTTCAAGACTTATGTGAAGAAATATCATTAGAACAAACACCTGAGTATCTGCAACGTTTTTTGCAAGCGAAAGTAGTCGGTCGTTATTTAGTCAATTTAAACAGTTACAGTAGTAAATATTAAAAAGCGAATAACTCAGTAGCTAGTCACACTGGATCTCAATCCAATGTGACTTCGCAACACAACACAGCGGTTCTAAAAACAAGAGCCCCTATGAATGCTTGCAACAATCATACTCCCTAAAACATCCTTTGAGCCGAAAGTCCCATTTTCTGAATCAGCCACATGTCAGTATGCAACCCTTATAATGATTTTCTGGATGGCATCACTACATTAGCAAATATCAATCCCGCCACTAATGACATCAAGATCAAAAAAGTTTCCTGAGCAATATGATCGGTTTTAATAATGTCTTGGCCTGAGATAAACGAATTAAGTCCAATATACGTTTTTGAACCTGGAACCAACACGATTAAGCCAGGCATCGCCACTATAGTAGAAGGAGCATTAGCAATGCGTGAAAATATATTGGCAAACACACCTAATGCAAATGCACCAACAAACGCCCCAAGTCCGTTTTCAAGGTAGCTAGAGCTCCAAGTCGAAGCTGTATAAGCAATAAAAGTCGATGCTATTGCCCAAGGAACATGTTTCATAGGTGTACGGAATATAGCAACCAGACCCACGCTAAGCATAAATACACCCAACCAGTTGACCCAAAGAGGTAAAGTAACTGCCATTGCCAACTCTTGTTGACCAAATAATTGGTAACCCAGACTAACACCTAAAAAAGCACCAAAATATAATTTAAATAACTGCATGGTGGCATCCATTACGCGTGCCGTTCCCGATACCAGATTTCGTGAAGATAATTCAGCTAAACCTATGGTCAATGACAGACCTGGTACTAATATAATTAAAGAGGAAAGAATGATCAGCCAGATATTAAACCCTGATGATGAATAATGGTTAATAACACACGCCATAAAACCTACCGAAAACGAGGCGACAGGTTCCAACATCAAGCTCACTCGTTTTGAACGCAATGCCCACAGAGTCCAAAAGTAAACCATCCCGCCTAACAGACCAGAATAGATGATTTCTGACCAACCAGCCCCCATCAGCATCGCAAATGCACTAGTAGACAAGCCAAAAGCAACACCTGTTAAGCTTTTACCATAGGGACTGGGCATCACATCGATTTCATCTAAATGCTTATCTGCTTCTGCAAGTGAGATATCACCAGATAACAACTGATAAGCCAATTCGTCAGTCCGAGACAGGGAGTTCATATCCAGCTCACCGGGCTGCATGCGTGCAGAGTGGTTATACTCGTCTTCATGACGATCACTCCACAACACAATAGATAAAGTGGTGGGTGTAGAATTAAATGACGCATGCAGGCCAAAATGCGTGGCAATTTCAGTTAAATACGCTTCCAATCGAAAAGATGGCGAACCGTATTTGTGCAACATTTTACCCAGTTTAAGGATAAAACGACGTATTTGGATAAACTCTAACGTGTCCATTTCTTTACTACTACTTCAAAGGTTAACGCAATATATATGGCTCTAGAAAAAACCAAATACATATACGAAAGTGAAAACAAGAATTGATTCTAGAGATAGTTCAAGTAACGTACAACGTACATTTCTTGAAAGTTTGAGATTAGAAAAACTAATGATTGTTCTTTGTCATTAAAGTTATTTCTAGAGGTACCTTTTATTGGGTTTTGTAACTAATCTGCTAACAATCTAATAGGATACACAGACTATTACTTCGGTTTTGATATGCTTAAATACGTTTCACTAAATAGGCCATTGCAAGCTAAGAATCTAGCAGGATTAGAGACTATTTAGACCGACTTACCTGAAGTTCAATTTATAAAAAAGTAGGAATTATTAAGCAAATTAATGACAATTAATTTCTTGACTATTAATCTACACTTATTCTTGTACCCGTCATAACTCAATATTGTAAGCTAAATCGACGCTTATAATTTATAGCTACTATTTACTATAACAACCATTGCGATATGAAATAATTCAGGCTCCTCACTATAATCCCTAACGCCTGCCTGTTGAGCTGATAAAAACAAGTTCATTCATCAACAAATACACATCAGTTGATGAACTCCATATACCAGACAACACAAATAAATGGTTATATTGAGATAAGGTATTGAAGTGTAAATTGGGTCTTATATCGTTACTTGCAGTGTGCTTGCTCCTTAACCAAAACTCGCCGCTTTTCGATAAGCGGAACGTTGCTGAATTTTTTCCAGATAAGCTAAGGTTTTTTCTCGTTTTATAAGTAAACCAAGCTTACTCGCAATTTCTAGCATAGTTTGCATCATAATATCAGCAGCCGTAAATTCAGCGCCTGCAAAATAATCGCGCTCAGCCAACGTGGACTCAATATAACCGAAGTCTAAGGCCACTTCTTTTGCAATATAGCCATCCATTTTTTGGTCACCGCTACGTGTTTCCATTCCCATGAATAACGTAAACATTACCGGTAATGCTAACGACCCTTCAGCAAAGTGTGACCATTCCAGATATTGATAATATTCTTTGCTACCTTTTTCAGGTCGCAAACGTTTTTTGGTGTCTTGATCTAGAATATATTCCATTATTGTACTGGACTCACACAAGGTGATACCTGCGTCAACGATAATAGGTGATTTATTCAGCGGATGAACGGCTTTCAAACTTGCGGGTGCTAAATTAGTTTGAGCATCGCGCTGATAATCAATTCGTTGATAAGGCATTTCAAGCTCTTCTAACAACCACAATACGCGTTTAGAACGAGACTTATTTAAATGGTGAACGGTTAACATAATACTCCTTTTT
>CAZMDX010000364.1:0-1725 GCA_964564805.1 uncultured Pseudoalteromonas sp.
CCTGATAATAAAAAGAACTTTTTGACTAAAGTCATCTTCAAATTATTGGACCGAGTGCTTGCTATTAACAAGTTAGATGGCTTATATCGTGAAAACAATCTGCACGGTTTAGACAAAACAACTTTTGCAAAAAGCCTATTAGATGGGCTTAATATTCAGTTGCAGGGCTTGCAAGCATTACAAGCCAAAATCCCTAACACAGGACCGCTTCTTATCGCCAGCAACCATCCTTTTGGTGGTATCGAGGGGGTCTTTTTAGCGTGGGCGATTGAACAAGTGCGCCCCGATATCAAAGTCATGGCAAACCAAGGACTGAAGATATTTCCTGAGCTTGAAGACTATTTCATTTTTACCAACCCACTATCCGAAAATGATCCGAAAAATGCACCATCTATTCGTACTTGCTTAAAACATGTGAAGACCGGTGGAGCGTTACTTATTTTCCCCGCAGGGCGCGTCAGTTATTTTCATAAAGATACCAGACGTATCGCCGACCACAGCTGGAACAGATTGATTGCCAGCATCGCCAATCGCACTAATTCATATTATTTACCAATATTTGTCAGTGGTTTAAACAGTCCATTGTTTTATCGTTTAGGGCGAATTTACTTTCGACTACGAATGTTGATGTTACCTCGTGAGTTAATTAACAAACGTAATGCCAAAATAACGGTAACGGCTGGCGAAGCTATTGCGATTAAACACTATGCAAAAGATATAAGCATCGATACACAAACAGAATTATTTAGGGCACAAAGTTATCTCCTTGATCCTGATTGGAAAAAATCATGGCCTGCTGATCCAGTCACCCAATTACAACCTCTTGCCGCTGAAGTGAATGCTGAGACAATTTTGCAAGAGTGTCAGAAACTTCCTCATGAACAACACCTTCTCGATCACAAAGATATGTCGGTGTACTTCGGTTATCAAAATCAAATGCCCAACACAGTAAACGAGATTGCCCGTTTACGAGAGTTAGTTTTTCGTGAACATAATGAAGGCAGTGGTGAACCGATCGATACCGACCACTTTGATGCGACTTACACTCATCTTTTTGTCATGAAAAAGGCAACAGGACAAATAATCGGTGCATATCGGATGGGACAAACAGACAAGTTGTTAGATGATGGCAACTTAGAAAATCTATATTTACATCGTATGTTTGATTTTGGGCCTGACTTTGTTAATCGGCAACAGCCGTGTTTAGAATTGGGCCGCTCATTTTTAATTCCTGAATATCAACGTAGCTTCCTAGGCTTGTTTTTGTTGTGGCGCGGTATCGGTGCTTTTGTTTGTCAATATCCACAGTACCGAACGCTGTACGGTACTGTCTCGATCAGTAAGTTGTACGATGTGCGAAGTGCAGCTGTTATCCAACAAGCAATGGTCACTCCCACAGACCAAGTGGCACCAAGAGCGCCGTTTGAAGAATTGGTACATCCAGAAGTACAAGACTTTGCCAAGCAACATGGATTAGAAAATCATGTCAGTGCGCTGCTTAAGGGTATTGAACCGGACGGTAAAGACGTACCCATCTTACTCAAACATTACAAAAAACTCGGTGCGGTATTCCATTGTTTAGGTATAGATAAAAGTTTTAACGATACGCCCGGATTATTACTCAGTGTGGACTTGCCTAATGCGCCTGAGAAATTACTCAAGCTGTATATGGGTGATAAATGGCAGGAATATAAGGGCTAACTTCAGCTACGAGCTACGAGCTAC
>CAZMDX010000365.1:0-2952 GCA_964564805.1 uncultured Pseudoalteromonas sp.
CTGAGCACCCAATCATATAAACGTCGGTTATCCTGGAATTCCAGAGTACATAACGAGTGGGTAATGCCTTCGATAGCATCAGAAATACAATGGGTGAAATCGTACATTGGATAAATGCACCACTTGTCACCCGTTTGATGATGATGAGCAAATCTGACTCTGTATAATGCGGGGTCACGCATGCACATAAAGGCTGAACTCATATCTATTTTGGCTCTAAGCAGACACTCACCTTCTTTAAAATGACCGCCTCGCATTTTTTCAAATAAGGCTAAGTTTTCACTGATCGTTGTATCTCTAAACGTACTATTTTTACCTGGTTCTTTTAAGGTTCCACGAAGCTCACGCATCTGTTCTTGACTTGAAAAATCTACATATGCCAAACCTTTGTTGATTAATTCAATAGCGAAACTATAGAGTTGATCAAAATAATTAGAGGAATAACGTACATCTCCATCCCACTTAAAACCTAACCAAGACACGTCTTCTTGAATAGCATTAACGTAATCAACATTCTCTTTTTCAGGGTTAGTATCGTCAAATCTAAGGTTACATTGACCTTGGTAATCTTGGGCAATACCAAAATTCAGGCAAATAGACTTTGCATGACCAATATGAAGATAACCGTTAGGCTCTGGTGGAAAGCGCGTTTGTATATTTGTATGCAAACCTTCGTTAATATCTTTGTCTATGATTTGACGAATAAAATTGGTCGGACGACTGTCGGCCTCGGCCATTAATGTACCCTCTTGGTATAACTTACGAATTATAAAAATTATTATACCAGTATCAAATATCAAAATAATGGTTTTTACGGGTGTGATTGTTATTTTATGTAGTGTGAAGCCGATTAATGACTCAGTACTTAACAGGTACTGAGTCATTAATCGTTACAAGCTGTTTGAACAGAAAACATGACTTATATCAAACCAACTGGGCATTATTTATGCGGACTCGGATGTTCACATACTTTCCCCGTTCTAATAAGAAATATCTGCTTATTAATTACGACATGCCCGCAGATAAACAATGTTTGGTAGGTTGGTGAGATGTAACGAACAACAACACACATGCATCGATAACGCCCCACAAAAAATCATGGCCAATCTTGCTTAAACGATACCATCTGTTATAACTCAAAAATCAATAACAGACTGCAAATTTCACCCCACAATCAATGCTAATCTCTAAAGAATATTGAGATTATTATCCTCAGCGCTAGAAATTAACATGCATCCAACACTGCTTATTTTAAAGGCTAAACCAATTGAGTTCCTGAGCTCTAAGAGATATATCAAAAATTCGCCGCGAGCTTAATTCAGTTTGATTTTTATTTATCTTATACTCAAAGCTTTATAAACATATATGTGTGAAGTTGATAACAAATTTAAATTGTAAGAATTGATGGTGTCCTGAGTCTAGAAAAATTAATTACATAATGCTTACGTAACCATATTAACTGAGAACTCCAGCATGATTAACTATCGGCAATGATAAACATGAAAGTAATTTTTCTCGTAACCAATCAGGCACTGGTGTTTTTTGATAGTTTTGGGTATCGATCATCACGTATGTCATGCTACTTTTAGCAATCAATTTTTGCGAAGTAAAATCATTAATCAATACTTCAAAGCCATAAGAGGTATTACCCACATTTATTGTTCTTACTGAAATTGACAAAACATCATCAAATCTTGCAGACGAATGCCAATCAATATGTAAACTGACTACTTGATTATCTAAACCTTGAGCAAGTAAATGTTGAAAGCCGCCCACTGCTGCTCTGAAATACTCAGTCATAGCAATATCTATATAGTCTGCATATCTTGCGTTGAACACTACTTGTTGAGCATCACACTCGCCGTAACGGACTCTTAACAAATATGTAAAAATTTCCGGTAACGAGTTTTTTTTTTGTTGCATGATATTCCTTAATGAAGCCGAGGCTTGTCTTCTAGTTCTGTCGGAGCTTCAACTTGCCATTCATCTCCAATGTCGATGTCATCTTCCGAACTGTCCTGTTCCCAATCATAACGTTTTAACGCTGGTTTAGGGTCATTATTTCGCCATATTAAAGCGGCAATAACACCGGATACAGCACCAAAAAAATGATACTCAAAAGAGATCCCTTCTTCTCTAGGAAAAATAGTCATTGTCATACCGCCGTATAATAAAAAAGCGATCATCATGATGGCCACTGAACTTTTATCACGACGAAAAATACTGGCTATAAACAAAAAGAAAAATAAACCATGGGTAATACCACTAGCGCCAATGTGGTTAGCTTGGCGAGCAAATAGCCACACTCCAATCCCTGACAAGAACCAAACTAGACTTAACACTTTCCACCATGATTTTGGATAACCGTAATACAAGAAGCTAGCTAAAATCAGGATCGCAAAAGTGTTATTAAAAATATGTTCCAAAGAACCATGGACTAAAGGAGCCGTAATTATCCCTAACATTCCTGTTAATTCTAAGGGCACTAGCCCCATAAAAGATAAATTTAAATCAAATAATATCTCAGCCGACTTTAGGCACCACAAACTGGTAACAGAAATTATCGAGTAGAAGATGCTTTGTGATAAACGTTTATTTTGGCTCATTATTAATATATTGGGTAAAGTTTGTCATTTTAAAGAGGCAAAAATACAACCTTATTACGACACAACATTATTTTGCATAGGATGCCTATTTTTAAAAAAGTAAAAGAAGCTAAGATCTTGAGTATTTTAAACTTTTTATGAGGGCTACCAAAATGACTTATTTTTACTCAGCCTACTACTAAGATACGTTGATAAGATCTAAAGATGCTAGGTATTTTGAGCGCATTAATGTTACTTCTCCAATCATCGCGTATGTTTAGCGTCATAATTTTGGGTAATTAAAATGTCGAATTATTTAACAATTAAATGTATGAGTTATTGACCGAACATTTACACTGTATAACAA
>CAZMDX010000366.1:0-2420 GCA_964564805.1 uncultured Pseudoalteromonas sp.
ATTAAATAATCTGCAGCAAAAAAACCGACATCATCATATTCCATAGCGGTGTCTTTAATGGCACCAGTGGAGGCTAATCGATAACCACTATTTGGGTTCTCTAATTTTGGCCACAATATGCCTGGCGTATCAAACAGGGTAATACCATTGCCTAAATTAATCCGTTGTTGAGTTTTAGTAACCGCTGCTTCGTTACCTGTTTTAGCAATCACACGATCCGCTAGAATGTTGATTAGGGTTGACTTACCTACGTTTGGGATCCCGACGATCATAGTGTGGATAGGTTTCACACTGGCATCTTTTTCAGGCAACATTTTTCTACATAATTCCAAGATTTGTTTCATCTTGGCTGGCTCTTCAGTTGTTGAAGTAAAGGTTTTAACTGCTCTTTCTCGCTCAAGAAATTCCTGCCATGCAGCGGTAACTTCCGGATCAGCGAGGTCAGTTTTGCTCAGCACTTTGATACAAGGCTTATCACCTCGAAGCTGAGCAATCATTGGATTTTCGCTAGAATAAGGAATGCGAGCATCGAGCACTTCGATTAGCACATCAACTTGCGGCAATGCTTCTTTTATTTCTTTTTGAGCTTTATGCATATGCCCGGGGTACCAATGAACTGCCATTTAATCTGCCTATTTAATTAATCATAAAATATAATATGAAACATTTGGAGGGTGTAAGCTTTAGTTAGCGAAATGCATAACCAGTTGAATGATCACCATGATGACTAACAAGGGTAATATCCAGCGCCCCAATTTACCCATTTGCTCGCTCGACATTCTGAACTTAGACCGTTCAATCATTGGAACAATGATTATCAGAGCAATAAATAATATGGCTAAAATAATTAATACTGTCATCTATTACCTTCCTTTGTATCTGGCCTGTGAGTCTTATTAATACGCTTTTAAGTTTTATGCCAATCCCATTGCATATTTCATCACATTATTTTTAATGGGACCTGCATTGTTTGCCAACTTTAAACCTAGATTACGTAACAGCGAGAATGGCGTATTACTATTACTGAATAACGAATATAACAAATCCATGGCACTCATCATCATTAAATTATCTCGACGACGGTTTTCCTCGTATTTTTTTAACCAGCCACAGTAATTATTTGGCTGTAAAATTACGCTAGGTTCATTTATTGCAAGTTCTTCACGAATGACATCAAGCAATACCGCAACATCCTTAAAACCTAAGTTCACTCCCTGACCGGCTAATGGATTAATAGTATGCGCAGCATCACCAATTAGTACGGTACTTCCTTTAAAGTATTGATTCGCATGCATGCGGGTCAGAGGGAAGCTCGCAACATCAAGTATTTCAAAATCTGTCAAGTCGGCTGGGAAATGTTTCACTATATGTTGTTTTAACTTCTCTTTAGACAAGCTTTTTAATTGTCTGATCTCGTTTGCACTGTTATACCAGACCAGCGATGCAAAACCGTCATACAGAGGTAAAAAAGCCATGGGTCCATGAGGAGTAAATTGTTGCCAAGTTATATCTTGTTGTACATCGTATGTTTTTATTTGAATACCTAAAGCTTGTTGAGAATATTGCCAACCTTGAACACCTATATTGGCAGCGTCACGGATCACAGAATTCCCACCATCAGCACCGATAAGTAGTTTTGCTTTTATAATCTGACCATCTTCTAACGTGATCTGGGAAGTATCGCTAGATTTTATATCTGTTACTTTCAAGTTCTCATAAAAAACTACGTTTTGATTATTTACAATTGAAGCATGTAAACCTAGTTGGACTAGTCGATTTTCAATAATATGGCCAAGATGAGGCTGGTTGATGGCTTTACAATCAAAGTCTGTACGACAAGATGGCTTATCCCATACTGACAATCGTTTGTATGGGCACAGGCGCATATTTTTGATAAGTGTCCATGCACCTAAGTCATGCAGCAAAGCTTCCGAAGTTAAACTAATGGCAGCAACCCGCATATCCGGCGGCTGTTTAGGATCAAATGACACAGGCATAGAGGGTTCAATGACGGCGACCTTAAAGCCAAGTTTTGCCAAACCTAAAACCATAGCCGAACCGACCATTCCTCCTCCAACCACACAAAAATCAAACAAAACATTTACCTTTAGTTAAGTGCTAGATTAGTTTAACACGTGACAAAAACTGAGCTGAAATAGTTTGTTTAAATATTCCTTAAATCAGCTTCAACCAGTAGTACGCTTTATAAGTATTATTAGTTTTGCAATAATGTTAAATAGACCATGATGTAAATTTGATACTAAGCCGTGTGTTTGACAAATATCACGCTAAAAAAGTGGAACAGTGGGTCCAACCGTTGAAGGATGTCATCATGCAGTTGAATGGATGATGTGTTGTGAGAAGTGGATCATGGAAGACAAACCAGTAGGAGAGGTACTTGAGTCAGCCAAACGCGCTGG
>CAZMDX010000367.1:0-10205 GCA_964564805.1 uncultured Pseudoalteromonas sp.
GGGTTATATTCTTTTAATGTTAGGGGGATCATATGCTTTACTTTATATCGTAATGGGCGAACATGTGATTATAGTCATGACATTCTTCATGGCGATTGGATTGATACATACTTTGAAAATGAAAACAGAAAAATAACAGTGAGACTGCGCTCTAATAAAGATTGAATCCCCCGACACAATATGTAGATTTAATGTAAAAATACACAATAGAGCACTCGTTTTAACAAGCCAATACAAACATTTAATTTTTTCGGGTGTATTCTTCACTTTATTTAAAGGAAAGACATTTTTTAATTATTTTCACCAGAGGCAAGTGAAATGTCATTTCCAGCTACACACTCCTGATCTAGTTGCTTAGTTAATTATCCTAATTCTTTTAGTTCATTTAGTTCTTTTAAATAGTTTTTACTTAAATTTTAATAATAATCGGGGCTATTAGAATTCTTTTAAAAGGATTAAAAAGAAAATTACTGGGTAATAAGCTTGCATCAATAATGTAAAACAACGTTGAATTAAACTCTTATGTCATTGTTTTTTAATATTATTCTAATTAAAAATCAGAAAACACTCAAAATAACAAAAACAACACTCATTGAAAGACTATAAAAAAATTAAATAATTGTCTTTATGAACAGTAAATTCAAAAAGAGCAAATTCACTGTACTTAATTATTCAGCTCTGGCGGGATACATTGCGAAAAGATACAATACACTCATTAGGTTAATCGTATTTAGTAGGAATAACACATTGTCCGCCACAATTAAAACTACAGATGAAATTGAGAAAATGCGTGTCGCTGGTAGACTTGCCGCAGACGTTCTGCAAATGATTGGTGAATATGTCAAGAAAGGTGTGACCACCAATGAGCTGGATCAGATTTGTCATGACTATATTGTTAACGTGCAAAATTGTATTCCTGCACCTCTTAATTACGGTAACCCACCTTTTCCAAAATCTATTTGTACTTCAGTCAACCATGTCATTTGTCATGGTATCCCTGCTGACAAACAGCTTAAAGATGGCGACTCAGTCAATATTGACGTAACGGTTATTAAGGATGGTTATCACGGCGACACATCAAAAATGTTTGTGGTGGGTGAACCTTCAATAATGGCTGGCAGACTTATCAGAGTAACACAAGAGTCTTTGTACAAAGGAATAAGAATGGTCAAGCCAGGTGTTCGCCTAGGTGACATTGGCCATGCTATTCAACAATATGCTGAAAGTCATAATTACTCTATTGTTCGTGAGTATTGTGGTCATGGCATAGGTGCTAACTTTCATGAGGAGCCACAAGTGGTTCATTATGGAAGACCCAACACAGGCGAAACTCTTGTGGAAGGTATGTGTTTTACTATCGAACCGATGATTAATGCGGGTAAACGATATTCAAAAATATTGCCTGATCAATGGACTGTTGTCACCAAAGACCGAAGCTTAAGTGCACAGTGGGAACATACCTTGCTAGTGACTGCAAACGGTGTCGAAATATTAACGTTGCGTGACGACGAAGAGATTGACCGCGTTATTAACCACTAGCCATAAAGGGTGTTGCGCTAGTGTAATCAAACCTTATGATAAATAGCTATTGCTTACGGTAAATAGTTATTTATCATACCCATGACCCGCGTATTTTGTGCCAATAAATCAAGTCACCACTCATTTAAAGGTATTCACTTTGTCTCTAAAAAGCTTACTTAGCCAAATAAAACTGATTAACAGTACAGATAATATTGCTGCCTACAAAACTATCGTGACTAATAGCTACGAATGGCTAGAAAGTGAATTAGGTAGAGGTGACGTCACAGGGCTAGTGTTAGGAAGAGCCACAATAGTTGATGCATTACTCAAGCATATCTGGCAATTAATGGGCTTACATAATGAGCATCATTTAGCCCTGATTGCAGTAGGGGGTTATGGGCGAGGACAACTTCAACCTCACTCAGATATCGACCTTCTAGTGTTAAGTAAGAAAACATTATCTAAGAAACAGCAAGAACGAATTAGTCAGTTTATTACTTTGCTGTGGGATATAGGTCTAGATGTTGGACAATCAGTTCGAACCATTAATGAGACGTTTCAATTAGCAAAACAAGACGTCACTATAGCCACAAACTTAGTAGAAGCTCGTTTATTAATTGGTTGCCAGGCAACCTTTGAGGGCTTACAAGATAAACTCAGTTCGAGAGCATATTGGAGTAGTAAAGATTTCTTCTTAGCAAAATACCAAGAACAAAAGCACCGTCATAGAAAATTTAAAGATACGTCATACAATTTAGAACCCAACGTTAAAGAAAGCCCGGGCTGCTTGAGAGATATACAGTCAATAGGTTGGGTTGCTAAGAAACACTTTAATGCAATGGCTGGAACTGAATTAGTTGAGCATGGTTATTTTAATCAGCAGGAATTTGACGAATTAACAGAATGTAGAGAAAATTTATGGCGAATTAGGTTTGCCTTACACATTGTAGCTGGCCGCAGCGAAAATCGCTTATTGTTTGACTATCAAACTGATGTTGCAACACGACTAGGGTATGGCGTCGAAGGTAAAGATTCAGTAGAACGAATGATGAAATCTTTTTTTAGAACCGTTAGACGTATTAGTGAATTGAATAAAATGTTGATGCAACGTTTTAGCCAAGACGTACTTAACTTAAAAGTTGTGCAACAAACTAAAATTAATACAGATTTTGAATTGCTCGATGGATATATTGCACCTACTCATGAGAACGTATTTGCATCTCCCGAAGCTATTTTACAATTTCTTCTTCTGATTGCAGATACTCCAGAAGTAAAAGACTTGCACTCAAGCTGCTTGCGACAATTGCGTTTGGCTAGAAGAAGGTTTCGTAAGCAATATTATGTAGAACGAATTGAATGTCGTGAGCTATTTTTACTATTAACACAACATCATAACTTCTTTGCATTAGGTTGGGATATTATGCATAAGCACGGCATTTTACAGGCCTATATTCCACAGTGGGATCAAATAGTGGGCATGATGCAGTTTGATTTATTTCACGCCTATACCGTCGACGAACATACACATCGTCTTGTAAAAAATATTCATCAATACTCACAACCTGACAACAAAGAATTCCCCCGCTGTGGCAATATAGTCAAAAATCTTGATAAGCCAGAACTTTTATACGTTGCCGCTATCTACCATGATATTGGCAAAGGCCGTAATGGTGATCACTCTAAACTGGGTGCCGTTGATGTAGAAGAGTTTTGTCGCCGTCATGGTATCAATACCACAGATACGGAACTAATTAGATGGTTAGTAGAAAGTCACTTGTTAATGTCTGTCATTGCGCAAAGGCGGGACATTTACGACCCAGCTGTTATTAACGAGTTCGCACAGTCGGTTCGTACACACAACAATTTAAACCACTTGTATGTGTTGACCCTCGCAGATATTCGAGCCACTAATGACAATTTATGGAACGATTGGAAAGCTACATTGTTAAGGGAGCTATATATACTCACTCAAAAAGCCCTAGACAATGGCTTAGAGTGCAAAGTAGCTTTACAGGACAGAATTAGCGAACATAAAACCAAAGCGATGGCCTCAATGCTAGAAAATAGCATGAACGAAACTCAAATATTACAGTTTTGGCAACGCCTGAGTGATGACTATTTTGCTCGTTTCAAACCAGCGCAAATTGCTTGGCATGCTAATCTAATTTTAGCGGCACATCCTATGACAGATGATTTTTTACAAGTTGGCACGAGTGCTGATACATCTAAAGCTGGTGCAGAACTCATTGTATACGGTAAAGACAGACCTATGATGTTTGCTCAAATTGCCTCTGTATTAGATAGCCGAAACTGTTCCATCCATGATGCACAAATTATGCGTACTCAGGATGGTTTCTTGTTTGATAGCTTTACTATTTTTGAACATAACGGCGATAGGATCACCTCAGAATCACGTTTAGATAGCTTACGTGAGGCAGTGGAAACACAGTTAAACAAACCTGGTCAAGAACACATCAACAGGCGTAAAATGTCTCGTCGAATGAAGCAGCTAGATGTAAAAACCAAAGTCAGGTTTTACCCCAGCCAAACTAATGCCACCATGGTTGAACTCGAGGCTTTGGATGCTCCGGGGTTGCTCGCGAACATCAGTGAACAATTCATTGCACTTAATTTTAAATTACACCAAGCCAAAATTTCAACCATTGGTGAACGTGCAGAAGATTTATTCATTGTGAGTAATGAGTTTGACCTACCGCTAACGCAAGCTGAGCAGGTTCAGTTAAAGAAACAACTGAGTGAAGTCCTAGATTAAACTTATGTAAACCGCTACCAAGGTCATGTAGTCATGGCTTTGGTGGTTACATGTCTATTTCAAAGTGCTTATGGGTCTTGCTTTAGAAAATTATAATAGGTAATTATCATGATTCTAGAAGTAGTGACTTGTATCAATATCACTCTAAAAATAACATCCTAAAAACCTCACTATAGGCTAAATTATTTAGCACCAATTGATGTTATTAATTTCTGAAGTAATCAATTTGATGCTCAACATCGAGGTCATAACAAATCAGTTAAACCATTTAGTTGATAATTGGCTGTTAGCACTTGGCTTATCAGGTATGATTTGAGGTGAAATTAGTGTCTGCTTATAGAAGGAACTGGCTCAATATCTAAAACACGTACAAAAACCATACGAGAGTTAAATTTACAAACCGCTCACTTCTATTAGCACTGCCAGCTTAGCCATATTTCATAACTATGTAAGCGTTGAAAACACGCTCAAAAATTATATTTTGGCTGGCTAATTTTTAGCCTTTTTTAGCCTTTTTTGGCTCAATAGCCACAACCTCTGCTTTTTCTTCTGTCAATAAGCTATCCGCAGTCACACCTTTCAACAGCTTACTTAACGAATCTTTATTTTTAGAGAGCATAATAGACAACTCTTCAAGCACGGACACATCAATCTTGATGCCTTTGCCTTCTATGTATTCACTAAGATTATCTGCAACATCAAGCATTTTATCGTATTGGTCAGCTTCTTTTTTATCTGCGGTCACAAACTTCTCCACCCCTTTGTGTTCAACTACATAACGCGTGATTACGGTCATAATTTGCTCTCTTTTGATTAACGTTGTTACATTAGACTAACACAACAACTGTATGTATAAACAGTTAATTTATGTTATTAACCAGAGAAGTTTAGTTTTCAGGCAATAAAAAACCAGTTTGCAACTGGTTTTATTGAGTACAGTCACTTAACAATCCTAATACTAATGCCCTTCACTCACCATATTAACTGTGTATTTAGGAATTTCTACTACTAGATCATCATCTTGAATAATAGCTTGGCATCCTAATCTAGAATCAGGCTCTAAGCCCCATGCCTTATCTAGCATGTCTTCTTCTAATTCATCTCCTTCATCTAAGGAGCTAAACCCTTCACGCACAATGATATGGCAAGTGGTGCAAGCACATACTTTTTCGCAGGCGTGCTCAATCCCAATGCCATTTTTCAAAGCAAGGTTTAATACTGAGGTGCCTTTTTCACCTTCTAAAACAGCACCATCTGGGCACAACTCATCGTGAGGTAAAAAAATTACTTGTGGCATACGTAGATTCCTAATATTCAGTAAGGTTATTTGTTTTATATATGGTCGACTGATTGTCCAGAGAAGGCGCTTTTGATCGATTGATCCATACGTTTCTGGGCAAATGTTTCGCTTAATTTATCTACTTGTTTGATGGCGGTTTTGATCGCATCTTTGTCTGTACCCTTAACAAGCTCACTAAGCCTTGTGAGTCCGACTTCTATCGCTAGTATTTCAGATGCTTCAAGCAACGCTTTGCCATCGGAATCTAATGCTCCTTGGAGATTTTCTTGCACTCTAGCCGCTTCAACTTGTTGTTCTTTGAGCATACGAGATTGCATATCATCTTGGGCGTTATCCATTGATGCTTTTAACATATCAGCAATTTCGCTGTCTTCTAATCCGTATGAAGGCTTGACTTGAATTTCGGTATGAACGCCTGTGGACTTCTCCATGGCCTTAACATTCAAAAGTCCATCAGCATCTACTTGAAAGGTCACCCGAATGTGTGCAGCACCTGCAGCCATAGGTGGAATACCTTTTAAAGTAAATTTGGCAAGAGATCTACAATCCTTAACTAACTCACGTTCGCCCTGAACCACATGAACCATCATGGCAGTCTGACCGTCTTTAAAAGTTGTAAACTCTTGCGCTTTAGCAACTGGGATTGTGGTGTTCCGATGTATCACTTTTTCAGTCAAACCACCCATAGTCTCTATACCCAATGACAATGGCAACACATCTAGCAGTAACATGTCACTGTCAGGTTTGTTACCTACCAAAATATCAGCCTGAATGGCAGCACCAATTGCGACTACTTTATCAGGATCAATTGAGGTAAGCGGGGTGCGCTCAAAAAACTCACCGACTTGTTGGCAAACCAATGGTACACGGGTAGACCCGCCCACCATTACCACTTCCATCACTTGTTCTTTTTCAAGTCCGGCGTCTTTTAACGCTCTGCGACAGGCACGTAAAGTATTCTTAACTAGGTGACCAATGAGCTTTTCAAATTGGTTGATACTGATCATCACCGTATGCTGTGTACCTACATCATCATTAAATTGCACTGTATGCACTGACTCATGACTTAACGTTTCTTTAGCTTCTTTGGCTTTATCTAGAAGGATACGATGTAAACTTTTAGATAAGTCTGCAGTTAATTCACTTTTTTGACGAATATATTCTACTAATATGGCATCAAAATCATCGCCACCAAGTGCAGAGTCTCCGCCGGTGGAGAGCACTTCGAACACACCTTTACTTAAACGCAAAATAGAAATATCGAAGGTACCACCACCTAAATCATAAACGGCAATAATACCCTCTTGAGATCCTACTTGTTCTGCATCCAAACCATAAGCAACGGCAGCAGCAGTGGGCTCGTTAAGTAATCGTAATACCTTCAAACCTGCAAGAGCTGCGGCATCTTTTGTGCCTTGTCGTTGCGCATCATCGAAATAGGCAGGCACAGTAACAACCGCACCTTGTAATTCATCACCCAAAGTTTGTTCTGCACGTTTCTTAAGCTCACTTAATATTTTTGCTGATACTTGAACGGGGTTGACATTACCCGATGTCACCGCCATCACTGGCGATGGAGAGTCAGTAAATTGATAAGGTAAATTTGGGTAAGCCGTTTGAATGTCTTTTACAGAGCGGCCTAAGAAACGTTTAACTGACACAATAGTATTTGTCGGGTCGATACTTGCCTGTTGTTTGGCTTCTTGTCCAATCACCTCGTCGTCAATTAAATACCTGACTACTGAAGGTAACAAGTGCCTACCTTGCGTGTCGGGTAATGTGAGTGCTTCACCACTGCGCACAGTGGCAACTAACGAGTTAGTAGTACCTAAATCAATACCTACTGCTAATTTTCGTTGATGTGGGACGGTACTTTGACCGGGTTCAGATATTTGCAAAAATGCCATGGTTTAATTCGTTTCTTTTGGGTTGCAATAAATAAGATTAGAAATCACTTAATATGTCTTCCTTCAGCTCAATTTCAGACAACATTTTATATGAAAATTTAAGTTGCCTAATAATATCAGCAGCACTTTGTTCAGCCTCTGTTTGTTCACTTTCAAGAAAGTTCCGTAACTTGATTAAGTCGCTTTTAATCGTTTGATTAATTTCGTCTTCTAATGACTCAAGAGCACTCAAAGGGTCAGTTTGCTCCGATATCTCGGATAACTCCTCACGCCATTCCATTTGTTGCATAAGAAAAGCGGTGTCTTTTATAGTTTGTTGTTCGTGTTGTAAATCAATGCCACGTAAACTCAAAAGGTATTCGGCTCTAGACAAGGGAGATTTAAGCACTGTGTAAGCATCATTTACTTGTGCATTTTTTTGAATTGCCACCAGCTTTTGCTGTTCGCTGCCGCTGGCAAATCTATCTGGATGCGTTAAACGCTGAAGCTGCTGGTAAGTTTGTGGTAACGCAGACAAGTCCACATCAAAAGAAATGGGAATATTAAAAAGTTCAAAGTAATTCATTTGTGACTAATTAGAATTGATGTGATTTAGGTGCGCACAAGCTTAACAAAAATTGCATCAAACATTAAAACTTTCGCCACACCCGCACTCACCATTTGCATTGGGGTTGGTAAATTGGAATCCTTCATTCAAGCCTTCTTTGGCAAAATCTAGATGTGTACCATCCAAATAAGCCAAACTTTTGCCATCAACAATGATCTTCACGCCATTATCTTCAAATAATTTATCGTCGGCATTAACGCCATCAACAAACTCGAGCACATAAGCTAAGCCAGAACAGCCAGTGGTTTTGACACCAAGGCGCAACCCTAATCCAGATCCTCTATTTTCAAGAAATGTTTTAGCACGTAATGCTGCGGTATCGGATACAGTAATTGCCACTAGCTACTCCTACTTAATTAACTTATATTTTATTTAAACTTGACGACTTTTATAATCTGCAACTGCTGCTTTTATCGCGTCTTCAGCCAGAATAGAGCAATGGATCTTTACTGGAGGTAAAGCTAACTCTTCAGCAATATCCATGTTGCTAATAGTAGAAGCTTCATCTATGGACTTACCTTTAACCCATTCAGTAACCAATGAACTCGAGGCAATAGCCGAGCCACAGCCATAGGTTTTAAATTTGGCGTCTTCAATAATTCCATTTGCGTCAATTTTTAGTTGTAGCTTCATTACATCGCCACAAGCAGGTGCGCCAACCATACCCGTTGCAATTGAAGGGTCGTTTTTATCAAAACCACCAACGTTACGTGGATTTTCGTAGTGGTCGATTACTTTTTCGCTATAAGCCATGATATTTTACCTTTTTGGTTATGCACTGCGACAATTTTCGCTACAGTACCTAAATTTTAATTGCTAAATTGTTACAAAGCCAACTATTAGTTGACTCCGTTATAAGTGGGGTGTCTAGTGGTGAGCCCACTCTACTTTGCTTATGTCGATACCTTCTTTGTACATATCCCAAAGTGGCGACATATCACGTAATTTATCTATCGCATTACGTATGACACCAATTACATAATCAATTTCAGCTTCTGTAGTAAAACGTCCAGTAGTGAAACGAATAGAACTATGCGCCAGTTCATCACTCAATCCTAATGCACGAAGCACGTATGAAGGCTCCAGGCTAGCAGATGTACAAGCTGAACCAGAAGACACGGCCATATCTTTTAAGGCCATGATTAATGACTCGCCTTCAACGTAAGCAAAACTAACATTCAAGTTACCTGCGATACGGCTTTCCATGTCACCGTTTAAGTACACGGCCTCCATATCTTTGATGCCGTTCCATAATTTGTTACGTAACATCATAAGACGTTCGTTTTCAGCACCCATATCTTGTTTAGCAATACGAAATGACTCGCCCATGCCGACTATTTGATGAGTTGCCATAGTACCAGAACGCATGCCACGTTCATGACCTCCACCGTGCATCTGCGCTTCCAGACGTATACGTGGCTTGCGTCGAACAAATAAAGCTCCAATACCTTTAGGGCCATATGTTTTATGAGCACAAAATGACATTAAATCCACTTTCATTGTTTGTAGATCGATGGGTACTTTACCCGTGCTTTGAGCAGCGTCAACATGAAACAAAATTTTGCGTTCACGACACACTTCACCAATGGCGGCGATATCCTGGATCACACCAATTTCATTATTTACATGCATGATGCTGACTAAAATCGTATCAGGGCGAATGGCTGCGATTAGCTTTTCTAAAAGAACTAAACCATTGGGTTCTGGATCCATGTAGGTAACTTCATAACCTTCACGCTCTAGTTGACGCATAGTGTCAAGTACAGCTTTATGCTCAGTTTTGAGAGTTATAAGGTGTTTACCTTTTTTTCCATAAAAGTTAGCAGCACCTTTAATGGCCAGATTATTAGATTCAGTCGCACCTGAAGTGAATACAATCTCTCTCGGATCAGCATTAACCAAATCAGCAATCTGATTACGAGCAATATCTACTGCTTCTTCTGCTACCCAACCGAATTTGTGGGAACGTGATGCCGGGTTACCGAATATACCGTCAGAAGTTAAGCAGTCTGCCATTTTGGCTGCCACACGAGGGTCTACTGGTGTAGTTGATGAATAGTCCAGATAGATGGGAAGCTTTAATTCGCTCATTTTTTA
>CAZMDX010000368.1:0-1687 GCA_964564805.1 uncultured Pseudoalteromonas sp.
AATACCATTTCTCACATCTTTGATTTTTAATTTATTATGCTTATCTGTTTGTATTGCTGCCAGTTTCTGTTCTTGTGTTTATTGTTATGTTACATGTTTCCAAAGTAAAGAGAGATTAATGAGTCTAGCAAAAATGACCTTTTTTGAACGCTTCGAAGCAGATATTCTATCTGGTAAAAAGACGATTACGATCCGAGATGAATCAGAAAAAGATTATGCATTAAATAGTATTGTGCAAGTTTCTACTTTTAAAAATGATCGTTGGTTTTGTGCTTTGAAAGTAAAACATGTAGAGGAGATTTCATTTAGTCAGCTTTCAATTTTTCATGCAAAGCAAGAGAACATGACACTTTCAGAGCTAAAGGATGTGATCCAAAAAATTTACCCAAATGTAATAAGGTTGTTTGTAATTTCATACGAACTGGTTGATTAATTAAGATACCATCGACGCTTTTAACAACATGTGGTGCGGAAAAATTATTACTTTCAGTTTTCCTCGAAACCTTTGAAACAATTACGTTAAAAAACCGATTAAGAGTAAAGTTTATACAAAAATGTAACAACGATTATTGTCATTTATTACCGGTACAAACCCGTCTCTAAAATATTGTGTGATGAAAGTTTATTTAGAAACTTGGAAAATAAATCGTAAAAGACGAAGCGCTTTTGAGTTTAATATTAATGAGTGTTGATTAGCACTTGCCAATCGAAGAAGAGAATTTATGTTTACAGGAATAGTTCAATCTACAGCCAAGATTGTTGATGTCACAGATAAAAATGGTATTAGAAGTTTTGTTATCGACTTTAATAAAGGTTTTTGTGCTGATTTAGAAATAGGTGCCAGTGTGGCTGTGGACGGGGTGTGTTTGACTGTTACAGAATTAGTGTCTGATATTAAGGTAAAGTTTGATGTAATGTTGCAAAGCCTTCTCATTACAACGTTAAGTGAATATGAAAAAGGCACTTCTGTCAACGTAGAGAGAGCCGCTAAAGATGGGGCTGAAATTGGAGGACATCCTCTATCTGGTCACGTAGACTTCAAAGTTTCAATCATCAATATTAACCAAATTGAAGATAATTATTGTATTCGCTTAGGCTTATCGAAAGAATGGAAACGTTATGTTTTTCCTAAAGGTTATATCGCACTAAACGGTGCAAGCTTGACTATTTCACAAGTCAATAAACAAGAAGAGTGGTTTGAAGTTTGGCTGATACCAGAGACTAGAAGAATGACAGTCTTTGAAGCGAAAGTTGCAGGTGATAATATTAATGTCGAAATTGAGCGTGGTACTCAAGTAATTGTGGATACTGTGCGAGATACGCTCCAAGAAAGTTTAGGTCCTTTGTTGCCACTTTTTGAAAAGCTCCTTATAGAGCAGGGATTTGATATCGACTCGTTGGGGCGTGATACAATCAAGCCTACGAATTAGAAGAATAAATAAGAGCCGGTGCGTCATAAATGTTTTTTCTAGAAAAAATGCTTCATGAGCGGAGTTTAAATCGGCTTAGATTGTTGTTATTTTTGTTTGTTATTTTAAAAATCACCTGTATTTCAGACCGTTCTAAACAACATTTTCGATTATTAAACGTGTCGCTAAAATATAGACGGTTTACATCACCCTAAAAACATACTAGATAAAGTGGCTTATCAGTTTATGAAGCACAACTTAAAACAAAATTATGTTAC
>CAZMDX010000369.1:0-2260 GCA_964564805.1 uncultured Pseudoalteromonas sp.
GGCAGATATGGCATTAGGTCTAATGACAGTGATCAATATTACCGCACTAGTATTAATGACTCCGACCATCGTTTCTATAAGTAAAGACTATTTTGCCAAACGAGATAGTGGCAAAAAAATTAGTTACAAAGCGGGTGATTGTGAAATACAGGGTAAATCAGAAAAAGGAATTTGGGATTAGCGTCATCACTTAAAATACTCAATAAAAAGGGGCTCACTAGAGCTCCTTTTTATTTAATAAAATTCTAGTTTGTGTTATTTATTTTAAGAAAATGTCTGAAATGCGTCATCAACAGGCGTCTCGGCCAAGTGATTTGTAAAATTACTCATCACTTTTTGTGCCAGAATATGCACAATATCAAGTAAGTTTTGTTTATTAAAACCCGCAGTATAAAATGTTTTTATATCAGTTTTCTCAACGATACCTCTATTTCTGACCATTAACAGAGTTGTATCACGTAAGGTTTCTAATTTAGCCGATTTAAGAGGGGATTGATTACGCAAAGCTTCTGTTATTTCTGCATTCACATTCATCATATTCGTGATAGCAATATGAGCGGGAACACAATAATGGCAGCCATGCTGAACATTAATAGTTTGCCACACAACAGTTAACTCATCTTTATCGAAGGACGCATTTTGCGACAATTCGTGTAGCTTTGATGTGCGTCGAGCAAAGCAGGTGACTGAGCCATTATGGCGTGAAGATTAGGCAGCATACCAAAACCTTTTATTGATTTTTCTAATAAAGGTTTGGCGGTTTCCAAGTTATACAATGTAAAGTTACTCGTATCTCTCTCTTTCATTAATAGTAATCAGTAGATGGGATGCAAGTCCATTTATAATGGGTCGCCTTTTTTGAAATATAATCATACTGAGGCGTTAAACAAAGCCACTGAAGTTTTTTGGAAAAAAGGCTATCAAGGAACAAAGATGCGTGATTGACAAGAGCATCTGGATATGGGACTGGGTAGTATTTATGCGGGGTTTGGCAGCAAAGAGGCATTATTTTTACAAGTATTAAATTGTTATGTAGAACAAACGCTAAGTAAAATTGATGAATATAACCGATTGGCGACTCACCCACTTGAAGCGTTAAAAGACTTCGTGAGTGATTTTATTCTTGTTGATGGCAAACTAGAAAACTGTAAGGTTTGTTTTCTGGTCAAGACGGTATCGGAGTCAGAAACGCGTCATCCTAAATTACACGATCATGCCTTATCTGGCTTACAAAAAATTCAGCAAAAATTTACAAAACTATTTACTCAGGCACAAAAATTTGAACTATTAAGCCAAAAAGCCAACGCTGAACAACTAGGTAAACGGCTACAAATGCAAATTATGGGTTTGGTGATCTATTCAAAGAACTGTGCACAGCAGCAGGATATTGCTTTGATGATTGAACATATATTTTCCACTTTCAGACCACCTTCTTAACTTTTATCAAATGCCGGACGGCTGTCAGATAACAACTGGTCTAAGTCTTTTTGTGCTTGTTTGGGGTTTAGTAAATCTCCTTGTTGTAACATCTCACATTCATCGTTAATCATCTGTTTAACCGTCACGGGGTAAAAACGACAGTCTTCAGGGCGGTCATAGTAGATATCACAGGTATATAATGACTTTAATGGCTCGTCTGGATTTTTAGTTTCTCGCAAAAAAGGACATAAGGATAATTGTTTACCACTTTGTGGTGAAAACCAAATTAAACCTTTTCTTACATACGCAGCGATATCAGGCTTAAACAGTTCCCACATATCAATGTCTTGATCTGATGCGGACAAGTCACCATTACTGTATTTAACGCAGCACTTACCACAAGAATTACAATCCTGCATCAGGTCAACATCATACGTAGGGTCATTATTTCCTTCGATTTGATTGTTTTTTCATACGCTCAGACTGTTCTGCCCTGTCGTTTTCGCGTTTTTCTTTTCGGTCTTTCTTATCAGGCGTCAATGAGCCAGTTTTAAAGCGCTCTTTACGATCGACTTTATCAGCAGCTTTCTTAGCCGCTATTGCAGCCATCTCTGTCACCTCTCGTTCAATCATCTGAGGTGTTTCGAGGCTAATGCGGCCAAGTTTTCCAGATCGCAGTTCATTAATGAATACTTCACATATTTTATGCAGGTTAACCCTTCCCCCTGTCATTAGAGCACCACGTCGAGCGGCTGCAAGTTCCAAAAACTCAATTTCAGTGTCAGGTATATTATCTAGCTCAAAACGTGTTTTAAGTAATTCTGGATAGGCCCCAATTAAA
>CAZMDX010000370.1:0-5484 GCA_964564805.1 uncultured Pseudoalteromonas sp.
CAAAATTAGAGCACCAAAGCTTATGGCATGAGTATGAAGCCCTAAGCCCTGAGTTTCCAGATAACTTTGCGATACAAAATATCAGTGATGAGAGTGAAATTTATCCAGTCTTCAGAGAATTATTCTCTCGTAAGGAAAGTCATCATGGGTAAGCAATTCGAAAAAAACTATATTTCTAGCGGATCTGAATGGTCCTTTGAACTAATCGAGAAGTACGATGAAGCTATTGCCAAAATCGCTAAAGAGTACAAACTGGATACGTATCAAAATCAAATTGAAATAATAAGTTCAGAACAAATGTTGGATGCATACTCATCTGTCGGTATGCCCTTGGGCTACAGTCACTGGTCATTTGGCAAACAGTTTCTAAACAGCCAACAAAACTACAAACGAGGCCAGATGGGACTGGCATATGAAATCGTGATTAACTCCAACCCCTGTATCGCTTATCTTATGGAAGAGAACACCATGATGATGCAAGCGTTAGTCATTGCCCATGCGGGCTATGGACATAATTCGTTTTTTAAAGGGAATTATTTATTTAAAACTTGGACAGACGCTAGCGCAATTATCGATTACTTATTGTTCGCTAAAAACTATATTTCGAAATGCGAAGAACGGTACGGGATTGATGAAGTGGAAAAGATATTAGATTCCTGCCATGCACTCATGAAATACGGCGTAGATCGTTATAAACGTCCTCCGAACATATCAGCAGAAGAAGAGTCTGTACGCCAAGTGGCACGTGAAGTGTACATGCAACAACAAGTTAATGAACTTTGGCGCACAATACCTTTAAATCCACACAATGAGCAAAACATTACTCACACACAGTTTCCAGATGAACCCCAAGAGAATTTACTTTACTTTTTTGAGAAGAATGCGCCGCTTCTAGAACCATGGCAACGAGAGATTATTCGAATTGTACGCAAAATAGCTCAGTATTTTTATCCTCAACGTCAAACACAGGTGATGAATGAGGGCTGGGCAACCTTTTGGCACTACACCATTATAAATACACTTTATGATAGAAAACTGGTTGATGATGGTTTTATTATCGAGTTTTTAACATCACACACAGCAGTTACATATCAACCACCCTTCGACAGTAAGCGGTTTAATGGTATCAATCCTTATGCCTTAGGCTTTTCAATGTTTCAAGACTTACGCCGCATATGTGAGTCGCCAACTAATGAAGATTGGCGATGGTTTCCAGATATCGCAGGCTCAGACTGGCTAGAAACATTAGACTTCGCGATGCGAAACTTTAAAGATGAAAGTTTCATACTTCAATATCTTTCCCCAAAAGTTATTCGTGATCTCAAGCTTTTCTCGATTAAAGACGACGATCAGGTAGAGCATTATCAGATAACTGGGATACACGATGAAGAAGGTTATCGATATGTACGGGAACAACTATCATTACAGTATAATTTGAGTATGCAAGAACCCAACATTCAAGTTTGGGACGTAGATTTAAGGGGAGATCGTTCTTTAACGCTTCGTCATATCCCTAATCAGCGCACTCCTTTGGCAAATAACACTGAGGACGTTCTTAAACATGTTCATCGACTTTGGGGTTTCGATGTTCATCTTTACAGTGTCGATGAGAACGAAACTACTGAAGAATTTCATTGCCCGCCACTTAACAGGGTAAAGTCGGAATAAGTTCCTAATATTATGGAATGGAATGGAATGAAATAATTTTAATTAAAAGGGCTGAATATAACGAGCCAACTTAAGGTTTTATTAGTATGTTTATTGTCAACTTATTAGCTAGCCCTGTTTATCCTAATTAACTCAAGACCTTCTAACACTTTAAATGTAAACAAAAAATAAGCACAGTTGAGTGATATTCCTAATTGATTGATTGGCGGGTACTTTTTTTTAGTTACCTTTTGTCTGGTGTTTAAGCAGCCCAGAATATGTTGAATGAACGCTCTAACCGCTTCACCACAATTTATGAGGAAGTATGAATATTCTTGTAATAGTAACGTACGGACATTTTATGCTGCTGCACAGCAGCATAAAAACATGATTCTTTTTGGTCCAACTAGTCCATTCTTTTAAAATTCTTAAAGCAGCTGAGATCTGGCATACAGACCCGAAAAATTATGACCTTTTAATTAATTATTAAGAATAAATTAAAATATCCGTATCAATGGCACCTGTAGTAAAAATTCTAAAAATATTGATACCTGCACAAACCTAACGTTTTACGATAATAAGCTAGTTAGCCAGCACCTTTACATGTGCTACAACGCTGCGAGCAAGAGCGTTTAACGCATAACCTCCCTCTAACACAGATATTATTTTGCCTTCGCAGTGTTTATCAGCAAGCACCTTAATTTTCTCTGTTATCCATATGTAGTCCTTTTCGACTAAACGCAGTTGACCAAGTTCATCTTCAGCATGGGCGTCAAAACCAGCGGATATAAAGATAAGTTGAGGTTGAAATTCGTCTACTGCTTTAAACCAATGTTTTATCAGATCACGATACTCGCTGCCCGTTGTGCCAGCTGGAATAGGAACATTTTCAATACCTATTCTGCAGGTTTCATTACCAGTAAAGGGATAAAACGGGTGTTGAAAAGATGAACAAAATAGAACACGTTTATCGTCTTCGACAATGTTTTGGGTACCGTTACCGTGATGAACATCAAAATCGATAATAGCGACACGTTTTAAACCATGCACTTCGAGAGCATGCATAACACCCACAGCAATATTATTGAATATACAAAAGCCAGATGAACTTGAGCGCCCAGCGTGATGACCCGGTGGTCGCACTGAACAAAACGCACTTTTTGATTTATATTCTAGTACCAGATCGACAGCATCAGTAACTGCGCCTGCGGCATGTAAGGCAGCGTTTAAACTTTTATCCATCATAATTGTGTCGTCGTCTAGCCAAACCTTTTCGTCACCTAATGATGGTGCTCGATCAAATATGCTCTTAACAAATTCTTTGTCATGTGCAAGTTCTAATGACGACAGTTTTGCAGGATTAGCATCGGCAAAGTGCAACACATATTCAAGGCCAGACGCAATTATTTGATCATTAATTTTGTACATCCGTGCAGGCTGTTCAGGATGCTCGTCGCCCATGTCGTGTAAATCGCAATGAGGGCTACCAACAATAGTCACTGTCATTATAATTCTCCTCGTGTGAGGTCGGTTTTAATCGACTTGTTATCAGTCTTTAAGTATTTAATTAGCTCAATTTCCTGTAAGTCAGAATTAGATGAACGTACAAATCCAAATTGTTCAAATACTGAAATCATCGCTTTATTATTACTCTTAACTAACGCAAACATTGTTTCAAGGCTACGCTTTTTGGCAATATCTATCATAGTTTGCAATAGTCGTTTAGCCATACCTTGTCCCTGATTCGTCTCTCGTGTCACAAACGCCACTTCACACGAATTTGTTTGAAGAATGAAATAATAACGACCCACTGCTTCTATCCGCACTTTTGAGCCTTCTTGTCGCACAATGGTTAATGCCACATCTTTACTTTGATCAACGCTAACTAAATCGCACGACTTTTCCCGCGTCATTGGTCCTGGCGAATAGTTATAACGCATCTTAATTGTTTCTTTGGTGTGTGAATAAAAAAACTCTTGCAAACGACGCTCGTCAGAGGGGTTGAGAGGTCGTAAATAAAACTTCTCATTCATATCTAAACGTAAAAGCTGCATATCACCTAATTCAAAAATATCGGTTGGGGTTTTTGTCTGATAATCAGGAACCCAATATTTTTTTCTAATTTGCGTCAGTAATTCATCTCTAAACTTAGGATGCGCAACGCGAATTAATTCAAGCGCTCGCTCGCGAACACTTTTGCCCTGTAGACTTGCTATACCAAACTCAGTAACAACATAGTGAACATTACCGCGCGATGTGACTACACCAGAGCCTTCAGTTAGGGTTGCAACTATGCGCGACACTTCTCCGTTTCTCGCTGTCGAAAGTAAAGCAATAATAGGTTTTCCATTTTTACTCTTCGACGCCCCAGTTACAAAATCTACTTGCCCCCCTATACCACTATAAAAATGATTCCCAATTGAGTCCGACACCACCTGTCCACTCAAGTCGACTTCTAATGCGCTATTGATTGCTACCATATTGTCATTTTTTGCAATATTAGCGGGTTTATTCACATAAGAAGAAGGATAAAATTCTACGTGTGGATTCATATCAACAAAGTCATATAATTTTTGGGTTCCAAAGCAAAAGCTGACTACCGTTTTACCTGGATGGAAGGTTTTGTACCTATTATTCACAATACCATGCTGAATTAAATCGACTATGCCATCGCTAATCATCTCCGAATGAACACCTAGATTTTTATGATGCTGCAAATACCGAGTTACTGCATCAGGGATTTTACCAATACCTAATTGTAAGGTGGCACCATCTTCAACTAACATTGCAACATATTGACCAATTCGGTCGATTATTTTTGTCGTTTCAGGTAAGGCGACTTCAGGCAAAATTTGTTGATGTTCAATACATGCACTAAATTCACTAATATGCAGAAATGAATGTCCGCACGTTCTAGGCATCAGGGGATTAACTTGTGCAATAATGTGTTTTGCAGCTCGCGCTGCCGACATCACCACATCGACTGATACACCTAATGAGCAAAAGCCTAATTCGTCCGGTGGTGATACCATAATTAGAGCCGCATCGAGAGGTAATATATCTTCGGTAAACAAACTAGACACTTCAGATAAAAAACAAGGTGTGTAATCTGCCCGACCTTCTTCCACTGCTTTTCGAATAAGCTTGCCGTGAATAAAAAAAGTATTGGTCTTAAATCTTGAAGCATACTCAGGCAAAGCCCATTTGTTGTCTGATAATGTGCTTATATGCGTAACTTCGATATCGTTTAAACCTTTCCCATCTTCAATAAGACTATCGATTAACGCATTGGGTACCGCTGCATTTGAGCCAATAAAAACCCGATTGCCCGAATCTAAAAGACTATGCCAATCAATTTTATTGCTGAATTGAGACTTTATGAGTTGCATACAAACAGCCTAATTAGAAAAGTAATTTCCTTATTTTATCACTATTTCTTAGTTATGAACTTGATCTAGATTTCTTACGCAATAATTTAGCATCGTTTTTAGTCTTAGTGCTTGGCATTTACCATTATTAACGTAGTGAATTGAGATGATAAAATTGGAATATTGGTAAATTACACTCATTCATAGACACAGCTGAACCTTGTCTAGTCAGTAAATAATTTTAAATTACGGTTCTTATTTTTGTTTCACCCAAGTCACTAAACATTGGATAAAGTGCTATTCCTGTTTTGTAGAGTGAAACAACCTCCCAAAACATAAATTGCGCTCTTTACGCAACTGTTAAAACTTAAAGCTGGGAATTTTTCAATGGGTATCTAGTTACGTCGTTGCAGCCCAGTTGTTACGTATAGCTTGTGAACGAATGCTCCATTTTCCATTCACAAGCTGC
>CAZMDX010000371.1:0-3652 GCA_964564805.1 uncultured Pseudoalteromonas sp.
CTTCAAATCATTTGAAAGATGATCTATATCTCATTTACTTTATTTCGCATGACAATTAAGAAAATAAAAACCGACCACACAAACTTTAGTTGCTTAAACAGATAAATCAAAAAATTAAATTGATATTTTCAGGTAACAGACACATTTTTTCCGAACAAGCCTGCACTTGCAATTTAATTAAACGAGGAATCGACTCAAGTTTAACAATTGAAAAAGGTATGTATATGCGACCTTCGTATAGACTGAGTAGTTGTTGCGAAAACCCGAGTGGTTTTATTGTCGGTGTGGGGTATTGGGCAGTAACAACACTTATATTGCCTGGCATACTCAATTTTGTAGCAATCAACGATGTATCCAGTGGCTGATTAGAGTTTATGTGCCAGCCTGGTGACATTTCAATTTGCACAATTGCGGCTCCATTATTGTAAATCACTCTTGCTATAGCCTTACCTTGAGCAAAAGGTTGTACAGGTTTAAAACGGCTTGTTTCACTGCTATTACTTATATTTATTAGGCTCAAACTACTTAACGAAAGACTCATTACGTCAATATTCGATTGATAACCATTCAATTCCTTTCTGAACCGTCTGGGGTCATAAAATCCAGCTATTTGCTGCAAGGCTTTAAGAGTGACGGCTGCAGCACTGTTGAGTTGTAAGTCGGTCAGCAAGTTTTGCCATAATGTACTTCTAACACGTGCAATAAAAGCAGGAGATATTTGCTTAACAAACTCGAAGTACACGATATCTTGAAATGTCCAGTAAGCTTGATTCAGTGCCACTATTAAGTATGCGTAATCTTCAGCCGTTGCTTCAATTGTAGCCCTTTTTGCAAACACGATCCTAAATAAACCAGACTCATTATAAAAATGCTGCATCAACTGATTGGCAAGTTCCGTAGCAGACGCCCTCACTTGTGGATCAGCGGTAACCTGATATAACTCAATTAAACTCGACAGATACAGTGCATTCCATGCAAGTACACTTTTTTCATCCTGAAGCGGCCTTAAGTGCTGTTGCCGCGCCCCGACTAATTTAGCAAGCTGGTCATCGCTCGGCAAAGACAACGTATTTAAAGATAACAGTTGGCCATTTTCAGTCGCAGAGGCTGTCCAGTAATGCGATGTTGCATCATTATCAAGATAAAATTGATAATAGGCACCTTCCACATCACCAGACAAAGCTGAAATAGAAGAAGCATAACCCATTTCTGTTTTTAGAAAATCATTCACAAAACTAATGATCTGAGACGCAAACTGAATGTATCTGTTATCTTGAGTGATCAGAGTGAGGCGACTTAACACCTGAATTAGCAGTGCCTGATCATAAAGCATTTTTTCGTAATGAGGCCTTTGCCAATGATCATCCTCTGCATAACGGTGCATGCCACCCTCGACAAAATCATAGCTAGGGCTGGTCAGTAATTGACTGATTTGTGTGGTGACCAATGCTAAATCTGCTTTATCGCCGTTTAATAAATATGCATCTAATAATAACAATAACCAATTGGCTCTGAGAAATCGCGGTCCCTGGCCTCGTTGTTCTTGTGAAAGCAACTCACGAGCATTGGTTAATGTACTTTTATATTGTTGATCAATAGCGCTGCGTGAAGAATTTACCTTTGGCATTTTTTGCTTTGGTAATAATTGCTGTTGTTGCATGTGAGCAAAATTTTGCATGGCTTGTGAGTTAGTGGCCCATTTTCTCGCAAGTGTGCCTAAAGTTTTTGTAAGCTTGGATCGAGTTGTATAAGAATCAATCCATAAAATGTTACCGTCTGGGGTTAACACTACCTGAATTGGCCAGCCTGCATTACCTGTTATATTTTCTAGTGCGCGGCGGTATTTTTGATCAAGCTCGGGATGAGTTTCTCTATCGACCTTAATACTAATAAAATCTTGATTTAACTGACTGGCAATTTCAAGATCTACATAGCTTTCTTGTGCCAATACATGACACCAGTGACAGGTTTGATAACCCACTGAGAGATAAATGAGTTTATTGTCCGTTTTAGCTAGTGAAAGTGGTTCAACTGCCCATGAAAACCAGTCCACCGGCTGTAGTGAATGACTCAGTAAATAGGGAGAATCTTGCTTGATCAATTGATTGATATAAAGCGGTGTTTTATTAGCTTCAATAACCTGATGAGATAACAACCAATCTTCTCTAACTTGCCACCATTCGTCCAAAGATTTCTTTGAGTTTTCAGCGGCAGCAGTTGCACCTAAACACAACAAAAAACAAAGTAATAACACACGCATTAATTATTAACCCCGTAACGCAATGTATATGTATTATTGGCAGTTAATACTCCAAAAGATTCACGTTGGCCGTTTGGCCAAATGACTACTACGCGTGCTGTTTTTTCACGACCTAAACCAACATGTTGAGTTTTTGGATGGACTGACAAATATCCTTGACTGCTGGATATTTGTCGCCAAACATAACCCTCAGTACCAAAACCAACTAACACCTGAGCGCCTATCCCATCAAGGTTAACCCCATGTTGAGGAGCACCCTGCAATTTGATTTTCAGCCAATTATTATTCAATCTTTCAGCGTTATTTTGAAATAACGCTGCTTTATCATGATAATTATTGATCAGTACGTCTAAGTCACCGTCACCTTCTAAATCAAAATAGGTCACTGAGCGGCTATTTGCCACAATATCCAAACCTGATGCAGCAGATTGATTTTTAAGCCATCCTTCATTATTTAAATAAAACACATTGGATGCTTTACTCGCATCTGGAAACGTTAATTCGCCACCGTGATAAGGTTTTTTAGTGGAGTAAACATAATAATCATTCATACCATTTGCAACATACAAATCATCGTCGCCGTCATTGTCAACGTCAAAAAAGTCTGCGTCCCATGCCCATCCAGTAGAGGAATCACCACGACCTACCTTGTCACTCATAGAATATGTAAGACTTTTATCGGCCAAACTAGAAATGAATAAATCATTACCCTCGACCACCCGCATATTTGCTAGCTTGTCAGGGTTAAATCTTGACTGAGTATCCTTTGAAGGCAACACATAATTCTCATCTTTATTCATAGTGATAATATTAGATATATAAAAATCCGTGTAACCATCCCGATTAAGATCAGACAATGAAATATTCATGGTATAAGAAGGTTTGTTCGTTCCTAAAATGGCAGCCGCGTCAGTAAAACTCTTTCCTTTTTGATTGAGATAATAGCCGTTTATACCAAAATCGTTACCGACAATAATATCTTGCCAACCATCTTGATTAATATCGGTATGTGCAATCGCCTGCCCCCAGCCAGTATCGGCTGCACCCATAGCCCCATCGGCTTTTTCAAACGTAAAGCCACCAGTATTTATAAATAACTGATTGGCTGTACCGTTAGTATTTTTACGCTTTAATGTAGGTAAAACGCCTTCTAAATAATTACCAAAATAAGCAATATATATATCGAGCAAACCGTCGTTGTTTACATCAACAACAACTGCCGGACCACCGACTAAACCCGTTCCACCTAAATCAGCTAAGGTGCTGACATCAGTAAATGTGCCATCACCATTATTGCTATATACTCGGTGAATATCGTTAACATAAGTGATCACAATATCTTGATCGCCGTCATTGTCTAAATCACTAATAATCGGCTGACGGGGCTCGCCG
>CAZMDX010000372.1:0-1960 GCA_964564805.1 uncultured Pseudoalteromonas sp.
TCGTTCCCTAACTGTCATTTTGAATGTTTGGTTTATACTTTTGACCTTTGGAGCAATCGTTGATAAATCATTGGGTAATTAACACACTTTGTGCGCCGTTAAATTGATCTGTGCCTGAAACAATAATGATATCACCGACTGACAGGCCGTTAAGTACCTCAACACTCGACAGACTTCGAGCTCCAGTGGCAATAGACGTACGTTTAGCTATATCGTTTTTAACGATGTAAGCAACTCGTCCATTTCCTGTTTCTAGAAATTGCCCACGTTGTACCATCAGCACATCGTGTTTGTTTTCCATTAAAATGCGGGTGGTTAAGCGCTGGTTTTGACGTAAACCTTGTGGCTGGTTTATGCCATTATCAGAAATGAAACGAACTGTACCTGCAACCTGATTATTCTCAATTTCAGGTGATATGGTGATGAGTTTTGCTAAATGCGTTTCACCATTAAAGTTGATTTCAGCAGTCATGCCTATGGCTAAGTCATCAGCATAACTTTCTGGAATATCGACTTCTACTTCAAACTCAGATAAGTCCACCACACTCAAAATTGATTGGTTTTTTGCTACCTGATTTTTTTGTTCTACAGATAAATTACCGACTAAGCCATTAACAGGTGAGAGTAAGGTTAATTCGTCGACTTGACGACTCAGCTCAGCGACCAAAAGTGCCTGACGTTCGAAAAATAGACGTTTGGTTTTTACTTCAAACTCTAAACTTTCTAAATTGAGCTCTGCATCTTTAACTGAATGCTTGAATACTAAACGAGCATTTTCTAGATCATCTTGAGCTTTCTCGAAATCTATCTGGCTAATGGATTGGCTTTCAAATGCTTTATCAGCTCGGCGTTTCTCCCTATCTGCTGCAGTCAATGACACTTTAGCCAAATCGACAGCTTTTTGATTAACTAGAGCTTGTTTACTGGACTGAATTTTCTGTCTGTCTAATTCCATTTGTAAACGTTGCAAGGCTGATTGTTCTTGTTTGAGTTGGTTACTCAATTCTGGACTATCAATGGTGGCCAGAACTTGGTTCTTGAGTACGGTGTCGCCCGCATCTATATAAAATGAAATGGTGCCTTGTGCAGGACTATATAATTTGGGACTAATGGCTGCCACTACTCGTCCTTGAACGGATAAGTCTCTGATAAAGTCACCTCGTGTAACCGTTGCCAAACGTACCCTTTGTGCAGAAACGCTCGCGTCTGAATTGGACCAGTTGCTGATAGCTGGTGCAACTGCGATATATGCTAACCATGCAATTAAAACGCAACCTAAAGCTATCCATTTTGATTTACTATTGGATGTTTTTAAGACGGCGGTATCTTGGCCACTGGTGTCGGCAATTTTCATCTGTATCCCTGATATATTTGAGCAATCCAAAACTAAGTCGTTGTAATAACCAAAAAGGTTTAAAAAAGATTAAAATGTTTTTGTACCGATGTTTTATCACCGCTTCTTATCAACGTATTTATTCGTAGCCGATTAGCGTGCTGTGGCCTATGCAGGAGATATGTTCAGGGCTTTTAATGTGGGGTTAAAGGCTAGCGTGACAAATATGGATAAAACATTGTTATTACAGTCTGAGAGCAAAAAAACACACTCTTAGTGTGGAGGTTTTTGCCGAATTTCTTATTTACAAAAACAGTGTCTTAGTCACTAATGTCAGCAATTTTTTACTAGGTTCACTATAATAATCGTTAAATGTGTATTAGGTGAGAATGTTGTTTTTCCATAGTTTTCTGTTGCTTTTATAGTATCAACTAACACCACCTTATCTTTTAAAGTAAAATATTTTTAGTTGGTCGATGCTGTGTATAAAATTCTCAAGTAAAAATAGAAATCCGTTTGATGCAAATTAAGATATTGACTGTAGTTTGTTAGTTAACATTGACCTTTGAAAATAAAAAAAAGCCAACGTTCGTTGGCTTTATGAATTTTAAAATAAAATTATTTGCG
>CAZMDX010000373.1:0-27957 GCA_964564805.1 uncultured Pseudoalteromonas sp.
TTGATAAGGCATTTCAAGCTCTTCTAACAACCACAATACGCGTTTAGAACGAGACTTATTTAAATGGTGTACTGTTAACATAATATTTCTCTATAAAAGTCGTTATCAATTATAATTTATCTAGATCCACTCGCATCACAAATTTGCTAACATCAGTGATTTTTTCATCTTTAAACCACTATTACATAGCTTGGCTAAATTCATGCGACCAAGTATATAGGGGCAAGGAATAAGAAAAGCGTATGTAATAAAATCTCACCAGAGTGTGGATTTGGCCTTTCACTCTTAATAAAGTTAAAATTGTTCACAGACGCAGCATCCAGCGGACAAGCTACTAAAGTCCACTGGCGATTGACCTGCATACTTTGGCTTATCAAGTTGTGCAGGTATTTATTTTTCATATTGGTTGCCCTTTCCCTGCGCTCAAATTAAAGTGCAGTTACCAATATTTCACGACTGATCTCAGGTGTCACAGCTTTATGTTCACCTAACTTTACCATACCGTGTTGAGTAAGCTTTTCTATCAATAAATCAATATCCGCTGCACCTAAATCAACATGAGATAAACGTGTTGGTACTTGCATCTTTTCGAAAAACTGCTCGGTTAATTCGATTCCACGATCAATACGTGAATCTTCATCACCCTGTGTCACATTCCAGACACGTTCAGCGTACTGTAGTAATTTTTCGCGTTTTGCTTCTTTACGTATTTTCATCACAGCAGGTAATACTATGGATAAAGTACGTGCATGGTCGATGCCGTGAGTACCGGTTAGTTCATGTCCAATCATGTGAGTTGTCCAATCTTGCGGCACACCTGCCCCAATTAAACCATTAAGCGCCATCGTTGCCGCCCACATAATATTGCCACGCACTTCTAAGTCTTTAGACGTTTCAGGGGCCAGTGCTTTGGGTCCTTCTTCGATTAAAGTTAATAATAGCCCTTCAGCAAAACGGTCTTGCACCTTAGCATTGACACCAAAGGTCAAGTACTGCTCCATTGTGTGAACAAACGCATCCACAGCACCGTTACCAATTTGACGCTCGGACAATGACATTGTCACTGCAGGGTCGAGTATCGCAAAAATAGGACGAACTAGTGGGCTAGCAAATGGGAGCTTGTTACCATTACGAGTAACTACCGCACCAGTATTCGACTCAGAACCCGTTGCTGGTAAAGTAAGAACACAAGCTAGCGGTAGAGCTTTCTTAATACGTGCTTGTTTGCTAACGATATCCCAAGGCTCTTCACCTTCGTACAACGCCACAGCAGCAATAAATTTAGAACCATCAACAACAGATCCACCACCAACTGCTAGAATAAAATCGACGTTATTTTCTTTAATAACATCTTGTGCCTTCATTAGTGTATCGAAACTTGGATTTGGCTCGATGCCAGAAAATTCGAACCACGTATGTTTAGCTAGTGCAGCAACAACCTGGTCATAAACACCGTTACTTTTGATTGAACCGCCACCGTAAGTCACTAACACTTTTGCATCGATTGGGATCTGTTTACTAAGTGAAGCTATTTGACCTTCACCAAACTGAATTCGGGTAGTATTTTGAAAACTAAAATTTAACATGAATATTATTCCTCATTATTTTTAAAAGTTAAGCGGTTATAACTTAGGCCAGTGCTGCTATTAATTTTTCTGCAGCTAATTCTGAGCTTTGAGGATTTTGACCAGTTATGACTAAACCATCTTGGATTGCAAAGGCATTCCAATCAGCCACTTTTTGATAATCGCCACCGCGTTTAATCAATTCGTCTTCTAATAAAAAGGGAACGATATGAGTCAACTGAACGGCTTCTTCTTCACTATTCGTAAAACCTGTTACTGCTTTACCTTTTACCACATATTCACCAGAAGCATCTTTGACATTTAAAAATGCAGCGGTCGCATGACATACTGCTCCAATTGGCTTATTGGTGGCTAAGAAACGTTCAATCAAAGCAATTGAAACTTCGTTATCGGTAAGATCCCATAATGGCCCGTGACCACCAGGATAAAAAACAGCGTCATAGTCAGCAGCGTCGACATCAGCCAATTTGGATGTGTTAACCATTAAAGCTTGTACATCATTGTCTGCATCATAACGCTTAGTTGATGGGGTTTGAAAATCTTCTAATTCACTCTTAGGATCGATGGGTGGCTGACCTCCTAATGTAGAAGCTATGCTCACTTTTATGCCTGCATCGGTGAAAGCATAATAAGGTGCAGCAAATTCTTCGACCCAGAAACCCGTCTTTTCACCCGTGTTACCAAGCTCAGTATGTGAAGTTAATACTATTAATATGTGCTTATTTGTATGTTGTGTATTCATTATATTTCTCATAACTGATTTGAAGTACGATGATTGTAGTCCTTAAGCTAATTTATGACAATACAAGGAAATAGACAACACTGTTCTAAAAATTGATACAATACTAATTGTATTTTGAATAGTACTATATTCCGAACAACTCAAAACATTGCGACGGTGACCGCATCTGGGGTGTGAAATCCTTGGCTTAGAATAAAACGTCCCAGACAAGCCTTAAGAAAATCCGATTATATTAGAAGAGATGACTCGCCCTATTTTTGACAATTAAAAGGATTGGCTGCCCACACTAACTAGTTTTTATTGCTTATTTACTTGAATCGAACTTAACCAGATACCGACTAATTAGATATACTCAATACCATTGGAGGCATCAACACCGATGCTCTAACGTGACCCGACTAGCCCATCCTCTTCGCAGTCAACTATTTGCACTAGCTGCATTAGCTGCTTTGTTTACTCCCTACTAGTAATCTTAAACTGACAACTTAGTTAATTTGGAGTGTGAACCACCTCGGTCTTTGAGGCTACTCTTGTTGGGCACTTTTTATATGGCGTTTACACTTATCTTGTTGGCTCTTCACTATTATGATGTCCATTCTCAAATGCAACACGTGGCAACATTGAAATCACACGTTCGGCCATTTAATACCTAAAAATATTGGTTAAAAAACTACAATTTTAATACAAGACACGTGTGTTTGTATTAAAAATAGGAGTGTATTAAATGGTTATTAACGACGATGATAAAATGATTATCGCTCCTGCTTTGATTTTAATTTAAGTGTATTGGTAAATAATCTTGGATCGGCAATTTTATCCAGCATTGACCTATCGGGCAAACAATCGTCATCAACGTAGTCAACAAAATCAGCAGATGGATCAAATACTAAAATATCTAAAGCTAATCGATCTAATCCGTATAAACCACGGTGGATCATATCAGCCGAAAAAACTAACAAGTCACCCGCGGCTAATTTAATTTTTTTACCCGTAGATAGCTCATCACTACTTACCTTACCCTTCTCTTCTTGTCTTACATTAAATTCTTCATCACTATCCCAGCGCTTATGTGTTTGTGGCACGAGCTCCATACCGAGTTCATCAAATAAAGGCACACGTAGGTGCAGAACTTGAGTTTCTTGAATAGCTTTTTTTTGTCCTTCAACATCATGATCATATTGACAATCTCGATGCCAAAAATCTTTTTGTTGTATATTGACGGGGTTGAAAAATAGCTGAGTATTCATAAACGCTGGATGATTCGGTATAACTGACTCGACAACGTCCATTATTTTTTTTGAACTGATAAAATTAAACAGCTTTATTCGATCATCACACATTAAATACTGACTTCCAGTGATTAAAGAGGAGTTGAAAGCTTCTTCTTTATAAAATTCTGCATGATCTTGTTTCCATAATTCATGAAACTTTAATATGACGTTTCTTAATGATGAAATTTCAGACCCGGTAAAATAATCTTTGAGTACAAAATAACCTTGCTCGTCATAATGACTCGTCAATTGATCTAGTTTGTCTAACATTAAAATTGTCGCCTTTGCCTTCATTTCACTATCAAACAACACGTTCTAGCTTTGCCAATAACTTACATTGCCCCACAGATACGCCCACTAACCAAGTAACGACCAATTCAAGCCTTGTTAATAGGTTTAAATCCAGCTCACTTACCCAAAAAACAACGAGATCTGAGTTGGAAAACATTCAGGCTAATTAACTGTATGATAAATTAAAGGGTCTGTTTTTATCGTTTAATGGTGGAGTAAAATTTAATAACCTCTTTTTTTCCAAAACTGGAGCTCACCATCCCCGTGCTCAACTAATAAGCTAAAGGTTTTCTGTGCAATAATTTTTCCATCACACTCTATCACCATTAGCCAATCACCGACTTTATCGTGAATAGGTGGCCATACTGTGTCACCTAAATAAAACTCCCAATCATTATTTCTGACATATACCACGCCTTCAAATGGTGCCATAACATGTCCGACATTATCAGTTACGTCTGGGTGAAAGATGGTCCAATCCAAGCGTTTTCCTTTAGATTTTTTAGCCTTGAGGATAAAACCAAATTCAATTTCTAATTGTGTAGGAATATTCGTCGTAAACGTTTTAATTTTTGGAAGACTTTTTCTCTTTTCATCCCAATTTTCATAAATACCATAACTACTAATTTCAAAAGGGTTACGTAACTTAGACAATACAACTCCCAACACATCAATGTTTAAATCGATTAAAAAAAGGTGGTTAGTTTACATGACAAACAAAGCACTGAACGTGTTGTTACCTCATTATTTCTAATGGGCATTACTAGGTTAAACAAAATTAATTTTGTCACCGGTGATATTTAATTCAAGAAAATCATTTGATCAAGGTTATCTGTTTTAATAACATTTTCGCAATGGATAAAGTCATTATGAAAATCTACCTATTTCTAATTAAAAGCAACGAGAATTTATGGTTTGGTGTTTACTAAAGATTTAAAACTAACCAAAAAGTTACTGCTGCCAATGCGATCCAAAGTCATGTGTTTGCTAAAATGAAAATGACGATAAAAAGCTGTTTTATACATAGACTTCAGCATTTGATAGGGTGCAAAGTTAAATGAAAATGCGGCAGAACCCATTAAATCAATATTGAATTTTTATATAATTAAGTAGCGGCAATCAACAAAAACAACCATGGTTTTTTATCACAATAAGCGCTTAAACGTTTGCTTCAACTTAAGTGACTTTACTATAAGTGGTGCATGATTACGGTTTTTAGGCTTTATATCGAAGACAGTATCTGCCCCTGAGAGTTACCAGTCACTCATATAATCTTGATACTAAAAAACTTTGACATATGATACCGCTTCTTTAATCGGCATTGGACGACCAAGTAGGTATCCTTGTACGTTATCAACCCCTAATTCTCTGAGACAATTTAACTCTTCAATTGTTTCTACACCTTCGGCAATAATGCGGCAATTTATCGCTTTAGAAAATGCACACAGTGCTTTTGCAAATAAATATTTTCTATTATTAGAGTTAATGTTTTGAGTCAACGAGATGTCTAGTTTAATTATGTCAGCCTCAAGCTCCAAAACGTGTTGGAAACTAGAGTACCCAGAGCCCGCATCGTCAATGGCAAGTCTCATGCCTCGCTTTCGCAGTGGTTCCAGTGCTTCTCGAAAGTCTGAATAGTTAAGAATAGGTGTATATTCGGTAACTTCTAAAACAATACGCGTCAAATCTACCCCCTCTAAAACACCTGCTATAGCACCACTTAACACGTATTCCGGAGAAGTATTGATAGCAATATAAATATCTGTTTTAAATTTTCCAATACCTTTAATTGCTCTTTTGATGGCTATCATTTCAAGTTCTTCACCCAAGTGAACTTTAGATGCTTCTCCAAACCAAATATTGGGTGATCTGTAAGGTGTTGTATCAAATCTGGAAAGCGACTCAAAGCCTGTAATTTTATTACTTTTAAGGTTGAAGATGGGTTGGTAGTGGATATCAATTTTGCCCTGTTCTAACACCGAAACAATTTTTTCCGTAATTTCATTATGATTCGATTCTGTTTCAACATTTTTTTCAATTAGTTCAGTTGCGATATCAGCAATGGCACTTAAAAAGGACAGGTCACGTTTATTTAGCGTGTCATCTGGTGAAAGTTTGTAACAGCAAAAAGTCCCATAAATTTTACCTGATGATAATTTGATTGGCACGCCAATATAAGAACCTATTGATAATTTATCGGTAATGGAAAGTTCACTGGTTAACGCATGTTCTTTAGTATTATGAATAATGTTTGGAATCGCATTATTAACTATCTTTGCACAATAAGTTTCTTCTATTGGATCGAAATCATTTACATTTATTGGCAACATCTTACTTTTACTATTAACAACTTCAAAAACACGGTTGTTTTTAACAAACTTTGATATAAATGCTACTTCCATGTCGAGATGCTTACGGACAATTGATAATAATTTATTTAGTTTATAATTTACACTTTCACAATCAGCTATTTCTTTTACAGATACAATACCTTTTACCACTGCGTCGATAGAGTCTGGTTGCATAAATTTACTCTCAGCGTTAATACTGGTGCATCTCACTTAATCATTATGAGATTTATGAATAGACATTCTTGGTAGCACGTGAGCTATTTAAAAGTCCCTTTCGTTTTAACCTAGCATACTTGTTATTGGCATTGATATGACTAAATTAAATAAGCTCGTCAGCATGTTTTAATAAATTAAATTCACTTTGAAAATAATTTTTTTAAAAATAACTCAGCGTAGAATAATATCTCCCATATTTACCTAAAATTTTAGAGATAATCAGGAGCTTGATTGCGGTTCGACAATTGTTACCGAACGAGGCTCTCTAAGGCTAAAAACAATCGAGAAAATGAACAGAACATTGATGCAAAAAATCTGTGTGGGTTGTTTTATTTGCTGAATAAATTTCACTTTCAATTAAAAATTCAAGCAGACTACGTTGAAAAAATATGGGCTTTACTTTCTTTATTAAATGCTAAATTAAATGACACCTTACAAAGTATAAGCCAATATAATTGCCTATATGTTTCACTAAAAAGTATTAAATAGTATATGAGTAAACTGTTGACAATTAGCAGAAAACCAATTGATCAAGGTTCCTTGATTTACGTCAAAAATTTTAACGACTAATCATTTCTGCACTACGCTTAAAGGTATTCACTAGCAAGGAATGCACCGAATATGATCTCACTTATATCTTTCCCCAGTTTGTTAATTATCGTATTACTAACTGGAGCTTCTACATCATTTGCTGCCAGTGAGTTAAGCCCAGTTAGAACAGCCAAAATTCCTGGTCCTCAACAATTAGCACGTGTGTATCACAATGACATAGTGATTCAAGACTACTGGGTCAGCGAAAAGCTGGATGGCGTTCGTGGCCGTTGGGATGGCTCTAAACTGATTACCCGACATGGTAATCTTATAAATGCACCAACTTGGTTTGTGAAAAATTTTCCATCACAAACTATGGATGGCGAATTATGGTTAGCCCGAAACAGTTTTTCTAAAACGGTATCCATAATATTACGCAAGACACCGACCAAAGACTGGCAAAACATCAAATTTATGTTGTTTGATTTACCTGAACATAAAGGTACTTTTAGCCAGCGGTTGTCTGAATTACAACGTTTGGTAAACACGGTTGATAACCCTCACTTGCAGATGATTTCTCAATTTAAGTTGGCAAATAAAAATGAGTTGATGCGCAAGTTGAATGAGTTAGTCGAGCAAGGTGCAGAGGGCTTAATGTTGAATCATGATGATGCTTATTACCAAGATGGTAGAAGCGCAAGTTTGCTTAAATTAAAAAAATATCAGGATGCTGAGGCCAAAGTCACAGCGCATATTCTGGGGAAAGGGAAGTACAAAAATATGTTGGGTTCATTGTTGGTCGAGCTGGATAACGGCCTACAGTTTAAAATAGGGACAGGCTTCTCTGACGTGCAGCGCCACACACCGCCTGAAATAGATAGTGTCATCACCTTTAAATATTACGGTCTTACCGCAAGAGGTATCCCACGCTTTGCAAGTTTTTTACGAATTAAACCGACAACAAAAAACTGCTCCCCCTGTAATCATAAAATTGACAATTAAGCTGAATCGATATACTAAAATATTTTTATATCGTTAGTCATTTAAACAAGAAATAGGTGTGTTTTACCACCACCAGCAAAAAGTTAAAATGTCGTTATTGATCACAAAATTGTTAGTTCACAAATGAAAAGTGGTTCAGAACACACTATTTTCAGAGCCATTTTAATTAAACGACAAAATTATAACTCAACCCTGTGTTATGTTCGTTTATCCTAAATTATCTGCTTGGCAGAAAAAATGGCCAAGCCTAATAAAAAAGTCCCAGAGTCCTCCGTAGATATTTACTGCAAGCAGTGTAAAACCCAATTATTTAAATACCGTAAAGGTGGAAAAGGAGCGCTGGTTAAATGTTTTAAACAACGGATCACCAAGGATTTCACGTTGTTGCCTTGCACTTGTCCAAATTGTGATGCCACCTTCGCTAGAGACACTCTGATAAGAGGCACACCCGCATTTAAGATGATCGGTGGTAAAGTATTTAGTAAATAAACGTCTATTTCATTGAATTTCATACGTCCCAATACTGGATATTTTGTAATGTATAAAATTAACAAAACGTGTCATGTTCACGACATTGCAAATGATTTGTCAAGGATACTCCATATAAGTTTATTGACGTCTAAACAAATAATTTTACAAACCTGTTTTCATACGCAACAAAATAGAGTTCCACAATAAGGATGAGGAATACCCAACTAGTAGATACTATCCATACTTGACGTAGTCCGCCTGTTTCATTCAAAAATGCAGCTGTTCAAAAGGACTCAAAATGATCCGTTGCTGCTTACGTTTATCTTTACTGAGTGACTCTGGGAGGAAATTAAAACATCCAAATCGAGTTTATTAGCACCACTTAAATGACAACGTGAGACCTTGTAAGCACGATGTAATAGTCACTATGCAATCATACAAATATCCAAGATAAAAACGTATTAATTCATACCATGATTTCAAGCGTGCTCGAAGTTCTTGCGTTTGCACCAGAATTGCTTGAAATATTGAATGCAGATAAAAATCTGCGAGAAACTGTCAGGACAAAATTAGCACGAATATCTAAAACTACTAGCAACTTCAATGTAAAAATCAATGAAAGGTTTCGTAATGTCACCATTACAAACAATCATTTTAAAAACTACGCTGAATGCTCTGAACTAGAAGGGAAACAACTCATGTCAGGTTATAGTTTTGACGTAGCGAAAAGAACAAAAAACAACAAAAAATAACTAGCAAAAATCTCATGAGATAACAGTTGAAAATTTTCAGAGCTACTTAGCAAACCTAAGCGTTCATCACCAGCACGTATTGAGACCGTTAGCGTTTTTAAATTAGGATATATCTGTTATTACAGCTGCGTTACAAAAAGCCATATAAACTAACTTGGCTCAAACACAGCCTTTTGGAAATATTAAATCAATCGGCGAAAGCACCAATAAACTGGCCAAACAAGTGATTAATTTTATATAAACCTCATAAAAATGTGGGTGCTGCAGACATTTTTAACCATCTATTTATCAGGACTAAAGTCAGAGTTACTCAAAATGACATCCATGTATTTTTATTAAGGTGTGTTGTAAATGACTATCATCATCATTCCTAAGAATATCTTAGTGATGTCTTTAAAAATATTTTTATATCTTTATTACGTGTATAACTCTACCTATCCCATTTATAGAGTCAGTAAATGAAAAATCTGAATACTATTATCAGTCAATTAAGTCGAGCTGGCCTTATACCACGAACGGCCGGAGGTTCATCAGGCGGTTCATTAAGCCGTACCGTTACAGATAATATTATCGGCACTGCTAGCGGTAAAGTGTGGCAACAACTAAACAGGACCCCATTACAAGCTGGCCCTTTAGATACTGTCGGAAGGATTGCTTGGAAGGCATATCAAGTCTATTCCCAACGAGGATATGGCCGAATTACGTCTCTACAAAGAGCCAATTTACACAGAGCCTATCAGCTAGGCGTCTACGCACAAAGAAATGCTCAACAACAAAACGCTCCCAACCAATCACAGGAAATAACGATGCAATCGGTGTCTTCTTCCACAATCAAACCATTGCCAGCACTGCAGTCTCGCTATATTCCCTCTTCACCCAAACAAACACTCACCTATTCACCCACAACATTGACGCAACAACAATTTGAACAGGTAATACTAGATGAAAATCAAGACTCAGGCCAAGTGCTGATGCTCCGGGCGATGATCACGGCAGCAAACGCAGACGGGCATATTGATGAAAATGAGTATCAACAAATATATCAACAAGTTGATGATTTTGACTTAACCACCGAAGATAAGGCTAGCCTGTTTGACGAACTACGGCGACCCTTATCATTAGAAGAACTAGTGAAAGCAGTACCTAATTCACAAACCGCAATTGAAGTATATGCCGCGTCACTATTAGCCATTGATGAACGACAATCAGCCTCGCTAAATTACTTAAACCGCTTGGCGTCTTCTATGTCACTACCACCAGAATTAGTCAAAGCAGTGCATGCCCAAGCTGAACTGATAAGTTGATATTGTCATATACATTCATTGTAAATATTGTCATAAAATTGCAATAGGGGCCTGTCATTAAAAATAAAAGTAAATAACATTGACCTTTTAACGAACCTTACCCTATAGATTTTCTAGCTTTACTGGGCACTCGAAAAGCAAAATATCTCACCAAGCATAGCGTCGGGCATTTGTAACGAGCCGAAGCTTTATTATAGAAATGTTACCAAAAAATGGATCTAACCAACTGGCTTAAGCTTGGCATAGGTAAGATGGGTAAACACCAACGTAATTGTGCTTGCTGTGCATAACAGACATCAAATATTCGATTAATCGCCTAAATTATTATCTAAATAAGCGAAATAAATGTTGTCTCTACTCGAATCGGTGAGTAACAACAGACTGTTTGTGGACTGCAATTATACATTTTATAGAACTGTGCAGACTGTATTTGCAACTTGGCTTATCTGGTCAAATACGACAATAATAACCAATAAGTTAACCCAAACCCTAGTTCAGATTAATTAAGTGAATACATGGGTTTAACCAAATAATATGGGTAGCATTAAGGATGTGGCAATACCATTGACGCAAAGCGCCAAAGTGGCAAACGCTGTGCACTGCTCTCCAATTGAAATAGCTCGCGCAGTACCTATTGCATGAGATACCGCGCCTAGGGCGGTGCCTTGAGCTGCTTGATTATGTACGCCAATTAACCTAAACATAGCAGGACCACAAATAGCGCCAACAATACCCGTAATAATAACAAAAATAGCTGCCAATGAGGGTATGCCACCTATTGCACCCGCCGCATCCATTGCCAGTGGCGTAGTAATAGATTTAACCAATATCGTCATTTGCAAGTTAAGCGGTGTATCCAATAAATATAGGCAAGTCCATGATATGGCTGGTGATAAAATGCCAGCAACCATTATAGGCACTAATACTCGCCAGCTCATTGTCATCAAAATACTAAGCTGCTTATATAACGGCACCGCTAAAGCAACGGTAGCTGGTCCCAGTAAAGCAGACAATAAATGGGTATAGTTTTGATATTCGGAAACGCTGGTATGGGTCAATGATTGTAACAATATAATAAGTAATGTACTGACTATAAGCGGATGTAAAGCGGGTTGTATGAACCATAAAGGTCTGGTTATTTTATAGAGGTTCAATGCGCCAAAATATATTATAACCGTGATAATCAACCACAAAACTGTCGCTAGCCAATTTATGTCGTTTATTAAGGGCAGCAAATTAATTCCCCTTGCTTGGCGGTTTATCGCTGTCTTCGTGGGTAACGTTTAATCTATGCATTAATCGCTGACTGATCCAACCGGTAATAACCAAACTGACTAGTGTCGACACCACTATGGAAAAAAACAAGGCCACAGGAAACGCTGCTATTAAGTCTGTAAAGTTCACAATGGCGACGATGGCTGGAATAAAAAACAGAGACATATGCGCAAGCAAAGGGTTGGCTGCATGAGAAATAACCTTAGGCACACCTTTTATCAAAAACAGGCTACAAAATAAAACAGCGATACCAAGCAAGGCAGGTGGAACATTTATGTTGATCTGAAGTAACAAATATTCGGCAACAAAAAATAAAACACCAAGAAAAAAAAGTCCCATCAGAAACTGATTCAATTTTATCAAATAGCTAAGTTTAGAATATGTTATTTTGGTAGAAGGTGATGAAATAATGCGCTCCTTAATTTGAATGTTCGCTCTTAAACTCATCGTCATTAAACACTAATCTAACAATAAACGTTATCTCTTATCTAAGCATTAATGAAATCAGGGGCTCAAGAGCCCACAAAATGCCACCGTAAAATATTGGAAGACTCATATTAGAAAGGACACTGGGGATATTTCACTTTCTCTGTGGATTTTGATGAACAAATGACTCGGCCCCAAGATTTTATTTAAGCGATGTTGCAAAACGAATATTTATAAAATCATGGTTAATAAAAACAAGTTACATTTAAAAAAGTCTGTAACCGCCCCAGTGATGGTGATTGCAAAACATGTTTAGATTTAGATTTAAATCTAAACCGCCACTGACTGATGCTTTTTGTGCACAAACACCAACAATACTAAACCAATAACCACTACAACAACCCCAATAGGGCGCCCTAAATCAGCGGTCAAATTAAAACCAATTGCCGCTGTCATAATGTAAGAAACGCTGACACCTGTGGCTAACACAGCAGGAATACTGGCAATCCAATGAAACGTACCACGGTCAAATAGATATTTGGTGGCAAGCCACAATACACTGGTTGATAACAGCATGTTAGAAAACGCGAAATAACGCCAAATCACAGTGAAATCAAGCTTGGTCATAAAGTATGCTATGGTCAAAATGGGCACAGCAAGTAGCAAACGATTTCGAATGCTTTGTGGTATGTTGAATGCATCAACAATAGTCAAACGCAATGAACGAAATGCAGTATCTCCCGATGTGATCGGAAATACTGCCACAGCAATAATCGCCACAATTCCGCCAAACACCCCCAGGTAGCTGCCAGCTATGTGATTGACAACCAAACCTGGGCCACCAATATCTAGCATCTCTTTAAGACCTGCGTATCCCTCAGGGAAAGCAGCAATGCCGGCTAATGCCCAAACACAAGCAACGACCCCTTCACACACCATAGCACCGTAATAAACAGGACGAACGTATTTTTCATTGGTCAGGCAACGAGCAATAATAGGTGCCTGTGTGGAATGAAAACCACTAATAGCACCACAGGTAATAGTAATAAATAATAACGGCCAAATAGGCAATCCGTCTGGATTCGGAGCTAAAAAATCGTGAGCATGATCTGTCACGAAGTAAGCGAAGAAGTCATCTGCAATAGGTAGTTGCGGCGCATCGATTAATAGCGCAATAGCGATCATCGATGTCATCACTATCATCAACAAGCCAAAAATAGGATAGAATTTAGTGATAATTTTATCGATAGGTAACAATGTGGCTAAAAAATAGTAACCTAAGATCATCAGCACCCAAAACGTATTATTTGCCAAAAATGTATCTTGGAATACGTCTAGGTTACTTAATAAACCTGCTGGACTCATGATAAAAACCACACCAACAAAAAACAGCAACATTGCGGTAAAAACTAACATCACACCTTTAAATACGATGTTGTAATATTGACCAGCTATTTCAGGTAGGCTTTTACCGTCTTCTTTTATGCTCATGACACCTGAGAAATAATCGTGAACCGCGCCGCCTAATACATTGCCTATCACAATCCAAACTAATGCCACTGGTCCATATATCGCACCAAGTATAGGTCCAAAAATAGGCCCCACACCGGCAATATTTAAAAATTGAATTAAGAAAGCACGAACAGGGTGAATGGGCACATAATCAACGCCCTCACTCAAGCGGCTTTGCGGGGTAGCAATAGTGGGATCAATCCCAGCTTGTTTTTCAACAAATGGGCTATAAAATTTATAACCGAGTATCAAAATGGTGATACAAACAAAAAAGATGAGCATTACTAGGTATATCTCTCGTTAGGGGAGTCGTGATGAAAAGCGACAATATCATGCTTGTTTTCGTTCATTAAGCTTAATAATTTTAAAAGGGAGTCAAAGCTCTAGTGGCAGAATAACAAATTTAAACGTAACAAAAAATGATAAAGGTCGGCGATTAATATTTAACTACCCTGGCAGTATTATTAATCCCTTCAACCACGGCGTAGGGTGAGTATTTTCTCAGGAGTGGTTTCATCGGTGTAATCCGCCCAACCTGTGACCTGTTGCAATTGGGCTTGAACAGATAAGCGGTCGGCTAGTTCGTTGCCCTCTGTGCCTAGATGAGCTCTGACATGTGTCATTTGTACTTTTCCTATTAGAGGGCGACTTAAGGCATAACACTCTTTGATCAACTCAAGGTTTTGAATTGGAGCACTACCACCTTTAGTCCAATTCTTTTTCTTCCAACCATCGGACCAAACAAAGACGGCCTTTAAAGAATAATCAGAGTCACTTAAGATTTCCACAGGCTGACCCTTTTCGATGTAATGATGGGCTAACTTTATAGCCTCCCTTAATGCGATTAATTCAGCGGTATTATTTGTACCGTTAGGTGAGTGGTAGCCGTACTTTAAGGTGGTTAACTTTCCATATTCGTATACCACAAGGCCAGAACCAGTCGCGCCTGGGTTAGGGTCGCAAGCGCCGTCAGTATATATTTGCACGGGGATTTTATAGGCCAGCACCACCGTTAATCCGTCAGAGGTATTCGAAGCGATCGGCCCTTGTGTAGACTTTGTGGCTAACGTTTCAGGAAATACTGCAGCGTTCCCGAGGTATACATCGGCCTCTTCTTTCGTCGTGAACGATTTAAATGCAGCGCCAGAATAGCCCTTTGTCGATGCCTGACAGGCCGCCCAGGTCGTAAATATACCGACCTTATTTCCCTTAAGTACTGCATAAAATTTCTTAGCCATTATATCCCCTTAACTCATCATCGTCGTCGAACACGTTTTTTGGAATTCGATTGCATTGTAAGCGACGATCGTAACACTTATAAACATGCTTCAGGCTACTTAAGATATTGATAGATATAAGCAAGTAAATCGTTTAGCCAATAAGGTTTTACACAGTCTTTAGGAAAAGCAGACCATCGCATGTAAAATGACGTTCATGTATTTTACACTTAAACCCATTGTCTATAGCTGATGGTCTTAGAGAGGCCGATGCTCAAAATTACCTTTTTGATTGTGGGTCACAGTTTTTTTCTCTTTATATTTTTATTTTTGTTTTTGTTTTTGTTTTTGTTTTTCTACTAATTCAAAAACCTTGCCAACTAAATCAGAGAAACTCTGTGGAAATAATCTAACCAATAAATCAATAATAACGGCATCTTTACCGACTAATTGCCGTTTACGATTTTTCTTTAGACCGCCAATAATAATGCTAGCTGCTTTTTCAGCGCTAGTGCCCGTCATTTTATCAAAGTATTTAACCTTTTCATCTTTATCATCACCCTCCTGTGCAAAACGGGCATTGCGCACGATATTAGTTTTGATGCCGCCAGGGTGCACAGAAGTAACCCTAACACTGGTATGACTAAGTTCTTGTATCAAGGTTTGATTTAACGCTTTAACGGCATGTTTAGCAGCGTTATAAGGTCCATTCTTAGGAAAAGGAAAAAAGCCATTTACGCTTGAAATATTCACAATATTTGCTTCTAGGCGTTGTTTTAAATGAGGAAGAAAAGCCTTCGTACTGTACAACACACCGTAAAATACTATGTTAAATACCCAATCAAAATCCTCGTAAGAGATTTCATCTATGCGCGCATGAGAAGCAACTCCTGCATTATTAATAACAACATCAACGTGTCCATGCTCAGCCACCACTTCGTCAGCCCAGGCATATACTCGGTCCTTGTTAGCAACATCCACAATATGCGAACTCACTTTTGTAGTCTTTGTTAGCAACGTAATGGTTTCTTCTAGACCTTTTTCATCGATATCTGCAAGTGCAAGATGACAGCCTAAGTCTGATAATTGAATCGCTAAACAACGACCAATGCCTGAAGCGGCTCCTGTTAAAGCCACCACTTTACCATTCAAGTTTTTCATCTTACGACTATCTCCGATTCATCATATTAACTGAGAGTTATTTTTACGTTTGTTTGGACTTCATTTTTTGTGTTTTCAAATACGCATCTACATAGTGAAATTGTGTTGCATTGCACACGTCGACCTTATTATATTGACTGTTCAATTTATGTATAGCTTCAATCGCATTTAGGGTGAGTACAATTTCATACTTTTATCACCAAGCGCTTCAGCAACCTTATTCACACTTAACTTAACTTAACTTCATCGTCGTAAATTTTTCGTTCGTAAACGAAGTATGGATGTTGGCCATGTGTATTGCGTCTTTAAAAGTATTTTGTACAGACCGAAACATCTTACCCCAATAGCCTTTTTTAACGGTTGACTACCTCACTGCGCGTTGTCATAAAAAGTGGAACATTAATTAGTCAAAAAGATTCATCTCCAACAATGACTCAAGGGGCAGTCCCAGTGGAATAGCGTTTAATATGCACAGGCTAGTGTGTCTTGGGTTGAGCCAACCCTGGAGCTGCGGAAAAATAAATGGCACCGGCAGTTGAGATTTTTAGCATTGTTCTGCGATCAAAAGCTGACGATTCTGTACCCATTAGTGCACCGTATTACATGTATTGTATTTCTAACTATTGAAATAAAAGGAATTTCACCTCAAGCATAATTACGACAAGCGACAACAACAATGCAGACAAATTTGACAAGGGCATTTTATATAGCCTTTTCGTGAGTATTCGGCTTCTCGCTCATGCTCATAATGACAAAACACAATTAAGTTTTGGACTAATGACTACGTCCATCACACGTGATGATGATTAACTTTAACTTCGAAGAGAATTTCAATGTGTTAGCTGAGGTATTAAGTGTCTGATAAGGGGGTTTTGCCTAATACTATCGGACTGTTGTGTTGCTTAAGAGTGAGTTGAGCGAAGCCTAAGCAATGACGTATTCTTAGTGAATATCCTATGGATTATAAAATGGTATCTAACACTAGATTTGTCTCTGTTTTTAAAATGCCGTTGCTCAAACGTATATTGCCAAGCAGTGCATTTAATTGGGGTAAAGTTTCTGATCTGATTTCAGCAATAAGATCCCAATGACCAGAAGTATGATGAATAGAAACGACTTCTGGATATTGATGCAGGTCATTAATAATATTTGCTTCATTTTTAGCTTCTACTGAAATGTTCATAAATAACCTCACCGGATGGATTTCAGCTTCAGGTTTTAACTTAACGGTATAGCCTAATATGACGCCATTTTTTTCTAGTTTTTTTATCCTATTCTGAACAGTTGATCTTGATACACCGAGTTTTTTTGCCAGCGAAACAGTCGGTAAACGCGCATCTTTTCTTAATAAAGACAGAAGCTGCTGATCTTTGTTATCCATCATATAGGTTCAACTTTTTTCAATCATAATGTCTATAATATAAATCAATATGCTTATTAATTCTTACAGTTTGATAGCCGTAACGACTGAAATGAGCTAATAAGTAATTAAAATGCATAATTTAAGGTTGATGAACGATGTTTAGATACGTTCATTATGTTTTATACCTATTAGCCACTTTATTGAGCGCTAGCTGGGCAAAGTATTTATTAAACACAGGGTGGTTGTTCGGTTTTTCTAATAGTTGTTTTGCAGGTATGGATTGAAATTGTCTTAATGTTAAAACCAACATACCCATAAGCCACTGCAAGTACTGGATTGATCAAATTGAAAAAGCAGTAAAAGATATAATCAAATGGATTGACCATTAATACGCTATACATATATGCCCCGCAGGTATTCCAAGGGATTAACGGTGATGTAATAGTGCCTGAATCCTCAAGTGTACGACTAAGTACTAAAGGATCAAGACCTTGCTTGGCATACTCATCTTTGTACATTCTCCCTGGCATAACAATCGCGATATACTGATCGGCCGTGATAATGTTGGTACCGATACAAGTGACAACCGTACTCATAATTACATCGCCAGTAGACTTTGCTGAGCGTAAAATAAGATTGAGTATTTTTTTAAGCATACCTAAGTGCTCAATTATAGCGCCAAAACATAAGGCACAAATAATTAACCATACGGTATTTAACATACTCGACATACCCCCGCCACTGAGCAATGTATCTAACTCTAGATTACCTGTTTTTATAGCAACGCCATCAAAAAATGCGGTCCATACAACCACCAAATTTGCAGAAAAAGGATCATCGATGTCGTTGGCTAATATCATTATTAGCTCTGATTGGAATACAACCGCCCAAATACCACCGATAATTGCACCGATAGACACCGCTAAAAAGGCAGGACATTTTTTTATGGCTAAGCTAATAAGCACAATCAGTGGTAGTAAATTTAATAAACTGATATTGAAATTTTGCTCTAATTGCATGATGAGCGTATTAATGGCGGTGACAGAATTTGAAGATGTTTCATTCATACCTAAAAGGGTCAATATGATCAGCGTTATAATGATGGAAGGAATGGTTGTCCATAACATATAGCGTATATGTGCAAACAATTCACTTCCTGCTATAGCTGGCGATAAATTAGTGGTTTCTGACAAAGGTGATATTTTATCGCCAAAATATGCCCCTGAAATAATGGATCCTGCCGTGATGTCTAGTGATAACTCTAATCCTTGGGCGATGCCGATGAAAGCAACACCCACAGTGGCTGCTGTTGTCCATGAACTGCCTATGCTCATCGCAACTATGCCGCAAATAATACAGGCTGTGGGGTAAAACCATGCAGGGCTTAAAATCTGTAAACCATAATATATTAAGGTTGGCACGGTGCCTGATAGTAACCAAGTACCAATAAGTGAACCTACGGCTAATAAAATTAATACGGCACCAAGCGATAATGAAATACCATTTATTATCGCTTTTTCCATCTCTTGCCACTGAAAACCATTCTTAAATCCAATGATAATCGCTATTCCAGCACTCAGTAATAATGCTATTTGGTTGGGTCCATAAGAAGAGTTATCACCAAAATAAACCACCCCTACCGATAACATTAAGACCAAGAAAATAATCGGAATAAAACAATCCAAAAGACTCGGTTCATTATTCTTAGCCGCGGCTGTATTAACATCTGTTGTCATAATTTTTCCTCTGAGCACAAGTCAAGTAACACTATTTAATGTATGTAACACGTCAATAGGCTAAGTTTAAGGCTTGTTCCCAGCACGGTTTTCAAAAGCACAGATGAATAAATCTTTCGGATTTTCAAGAGTTGGGATAAGTTCAATGTTACTTCCTATGCCAAGATTAGTAGCTAAATCATAGAGGTAACGCAAGATTGATAAGTCTTCTAAGGCAAAACCAACAGAATCAAAGATAGTGATTTGTTCTTCATCGTTCCTACCTATTTCTAGTTCGGCAATCACTTCCCATAAAGCATGAACCTCAGCATCGGGAGATAATTGCTGAATATCCCCTTCCACACGGGTTTGCGGTTCGTGTTCAACAAATATTTTCCCTATCTTCAAAACATCAGGATGGATTTCGGTTTTCCCCGGACAGTCGCCACCAACGCCGTTAATGTGCATGCCTGATTGGATCATATCTGGTGTTAATATTGTGGCGTTAGTTTTATCAGCGGTGATGGTTGTAATAATATCAACACCGTTCACACATTCTTTAGCAGATGCACATTTAATCACTTTCAATGCAGGATATAGCCTTAAATTATTTATCACTTTATCTATTGCCGAATCATCAATATCGAAAAGGTTGATTTCGTTGATACCATTTAAAATATAAAAAGCGATAACTTGAAATTCACATTGTGAACCACAGCCTATTACACCCATTTTATTCGCGCCTTTTCTTGCGAGGGCTTTTGCGGCCATGGCTGATGTAACCGCAGTTCGGAAAGCGGTTGATAAGGTCAGTTCTGAAAATAATTTAGGATACCCCGTTTTTACATCAGACAGCGCGCCAAATGCCATGACTGTTGATAAGCCCATATTAGGGTTTTGTGGATGACCATTAACATATTTAAAGCCAAAAAGTACATCGTTAGCAACAGGCATTAGTTCGATTACACCATTAACACTATGAGCAGCTGTTCTTGCTGATTTATCGAAAGTAGTCCAATTAATAAAATCACTTTTTATGTAGTTATATAAGCCTTTTATAAAAGCCTTGTTGCCCACTTTGTTAACCAGCTTATTAACCGCTTTTACATCAAGAAATAAAGTCATATCGTTTTATCCGTTATTAAATAATTGATATAAATTGTATGCAGGTGTGAAATTACTAGATAGTTATATAATTGAACTAAATGCACGAACTTTCATACATATTGATAATAAAATATTGCAATATGCTCAAATTATACTATTTCATGTGTTTGAAAAAAGTTTTTAAATTAATAATCAAATTAAAGAGACATACTAGATAGACTTAAATTTTATTTAGGTCTTTCTGTGAAAGTTTGAGGAATGAAAGGTTTGAAAGTTTGAGGAATGAAAGGTTTGAAAATTTGGGAAATGAAAAATGGAAAATGAAAAGTTTGAATAAACACATCCAGATAATTGAAAGGTGACAGGGTCAGTTATCGTATTGATGATCAATCCCAAATCTTATAAATAAAGGGAAAGTTCAGCTACTGCCTTTTACCATCTGACAAATGTGGTTAGATATAATTTTAGTTGTTAATATTTACACAGGAAATAATGACACATCAGCCTAAACTAACGTTCATGTTGTAAATCGCATTTTCCATTTTGATACCGCAGATTATGTAGAGAAAATAAAAGCGATACCAAAACCATTAAAAAACATTGGTTTTCCAACGGGAAGATCAATAACACTGTCCCCGTCAACACACGTTTTTTGATTCTTTATAACACTCACGCAAGGAGTCATCTTTTACTGGGCTTCAAGTTGTGATGCTGCCCAAACTAAACCAGCATCTAAATTCTCGAAAACTTTAAAAGGCACAGGGTTGGGCTGAATTTTAAATACTAAACCAAGCATCGTTCTTAAAAAACTATTAGGAACTACGTAGGCTACACCTTGGCAGTAGCGTTCAATTAACGCTTTATTTTTCCGTAGCCAATGTGCTTGTTTCATTTGATAAAGAGGGTTTAAGTCCAGTGCTTTACGCGCATCAAATACCAGTGCAATTTGTTCTTCACGTGCATAATTTTCTTCTAAGCTCCTCAGATAATGTGCAAAACTCTGCGCATTAGCTTTTTCACCGGTAAATTCAATAATGATTAAAGGTGCTTTTGTTTGATCGAACTTTGCGTACATAATTTACGGTTCCTAAAATAAATAGTGCTTTTTATTAACACATTACCTTACTATTTTAATGTGCTACTTGGTAACTCACATATCTGACGATTAATATCTTTATTGACAATGTGTTGTGGCATACAGGTAAGGTGTTTGTGACAATCTAACCATAAATAATTGTCTGATAAACTGAATTTAAGCCCTATAGTTTAGGATGTTTATTGTGACTCAGGCATTAATATAAGACTATTTTGCTTTAAAGTACTTTCTAGGAGGAAAATTTGAATCTAAAAAATAAGTTTAAAATAATAAGCGCCTTAGGCCTAAGTTTGATGTTGATGTCATGCAGTAAAAATGATGTGCCTACTGCAGCAATGGCGACAGAATGCCTCGTCGCAGATATGGTACTTCACAATACAAAAATTTATACAGCAAATGATGCGCAGTGGACTGCAGAAGCCACAGCAGTGCTTGGGGACAAAATTATATTTGTGGGTTCAAACGCCGATGCCAGCAAATATATGTGTGGTGATGCACAAATAATGGACATGAGCGGAAAATTTGTTTATGCAGGTTTTACCGATAGCCACCAACATGTTGAAGGTGTTGGGCAGCGTCCAAAAACATTAAGCCTGTTTGGTATTTCGACACTCAAAGAAACCGTTGAGGCTATTGAAGCATTCGCATTAAACGTGCCTGCGGATAAGTGGGTGCAAGGCCGTGGATGGATTGAACGAGAATGGACAGACGAAAAAAGGTTTCTCACAAGATATGACGTTGATCCATTTACCGCCGACAAACCACTTTTCATGCCACGTGCAGACGGCGTTTCTGCTCTTGTTAACTCAAAGGCATTGGAACTTGCTGGCATAACCAAAGACTCTCCTGATCCAGTTGGTGGCAGATTTGAACGTGATATAAACGGCACACCAAACGGCTACATACTGGCAACCGCGATGAATATCTTCCGAGATATCATCCCGCTAAAAACACGCGAATACAAAAAAGACAGCCTTGTGCAAGGTATGTATGAAAACGCCAAAGTAGGCTGGACCAATACTCAAGACGCGGGTATGCCTTATGTTAACGTTGAAATAATTAAGGAAATCCACGCAGAAGGAAATATGTCTACTCGTGTTTATGCGGCTGCAAATATTATGGAAGCGGCGACAATGCTTGAGCGTGGCCGCGAAACAACCGCTGATAACATGTTCGATTTACGCGGTATCAAAGTGTACATAGATGGCACACTTGGTTCGCGGGGAGCCGCTTTGCTTGAAAATTATGCGGATGCTGATCATAAAGGGTTTATGAACCGCACCACCAAACAAGCACTTGACCCCATTCTACGTGCAGCACTACGTAAAGGTATTCAAGTCGAAACCCACGTGATTGGAGACCGAGCCGTTCGTGCACTTTTGGATTGGTACGAAGAGGCGTTCAATGCTGTACCAAAATCCGAATGGGCGGTGGCTGAACCAAGATGGAGACTTGAGCACGCGCAAGTGATCCCCCCCCAAGATCAAGAGCGTTTGGTTAGCCTGGGCATTATTGTGTCTATGCAACCAAGTCACGGAATTGGTGATCTTAACTTTGCACCCGATAGACTTGGCACTAAACGCCTGAGTTATGCCTACCCATGGCAGCAATTAATTGATCGCGGATTGATGATATTGGGAGGCTCTGATGCGCCAGTGGAATTGGGCGACCCACGGATTGAGTTTTATGCGGCGGTGACACGCAAAAGGCTTGATGGAACATCAGGCGAGGGTTGGCATCCGGAGCTTGCGGTAGAGCGCGAAACAGCTCTAAAAATGTTCACAATATGGCCTGCTTATGGGGCATTCCAAGAAGATATTCGTGGGTCTGTAGAAGTAGGGAAATATGCCGATTTTACAATACTTGATAGTGATTGGCTTACCATTCCAGAGGCTGACATCTTAACATCACAAAACATAATGACAGTAGTAGGAGGTAAAATCACTTATCAAAAATAATCACCTTAGGTAATTAAGTATAGAGACAATCAACGACATGCTTTATTTATGGTGACAAAGCTTGGGATGACCTTTGACTGTATAAAGGTGTGCTTACATACCAATTTAATAATTAGTATGTAAGCACACCTACAGGCCCCAATAGTTTGAGCTGAGACTCATTTTGTAAATCGCGCTTTTCAGCTTTAATAGAACCCAGTGCATAAGAAATAAAAACCAAAGATAGTGATAGAGTCGCGTAAATTCAGCGGTGCGGACTAAAAAAAATTGATAACGCTTGCTTAATAAATCCACATAAATATACAAATACAAAATTTCAATCTTGTTTAGCGATGTACCAAATACCTATAGTTAAGGCAAATAACAACAAACCTATAGGTACCAACGCGGTTATATAATAACCGGCAGCAACAAGCTTGAAAGCAAAATAAATAACGAGTGTTATTACAGTAAACAAAGCAAATGAAACAATTAAATTAGTCGACTTTTTCATAAATAAATGTGTATTTAGTATAAAATTTTGAACTAACATTATTACGTTTACGACTGAATTATGGTTCAACACCTTCTGCAGTTGATACACATACAGCCGCCTTTGTGTTTAAAAACCGTCAGTGCTCCTAATAAAAATTGCCTTTACCCTTATTAAGTCAGACGCATCGATGTTAATAATGAAGTACTGCGCAGTGCTTTTAAATTGCTTATATATGACTCGTTATCTGACATGTTTTGAGCGAAAAATAGGGAACAGTCGATTACAAGGCAATTGAGTGCAAGTGATTTGATTACAAAGAAGTTAAGTCATGTGTTTATTGATGCTATTTGTGATCCAAAGAGCGAACATGAACACTTATTGTAAAAAATTGACTGACATATCGATAACTGAAATAGCCGTCAAGTGTCATGAATAATGATACTTTAATGCATGCATACAAAATCTACGAAAATTAACAACTAAGCAATCTAAAACATACAGTCGGCAACGCTAACATCGAGCGGCTAATACTTTTGACCTACCCTCGTCTTAGGATCTATTTTAAAAAACCTGCTAATATGAGAACCCGCAGTTCCAAGTCGTCATAAGTATAGCTATTGCTATTTTTATGGAGAAAAAATATTTAATATTGGTACCACTATCTAGAGCTTCTTAATGGAAACACTCGGGGGACCATAGGTTAAAACGTCATACGTATCGACATCCAACATGTCAATACGTGCATGGTACAATACCCCTAATTTTAACCTGTCCTTGCGAAATAAAACGTTAGTTTTAATTGACTACTTGGGGTTTAGCCTTATGAACAATTCGTCACGCGTTAACAACAACACTAAAAGCGATGGCCGCCGTTTACGCAGTATTCGTAGTCGAGAAATGATTAAAGCAGCGATACATGAGCTTATCTATTCGGGTAACTATTCACCTCTTGCTACAGATATTGCACAAAAAACTCAATTAAGTATACGTACTGTCTTTAGAAATATTGATGATATGGATAGCTTAACTCGCGAAATCGCTTCAGATTTAGAGGATCGAGTTCTTCCTATATATTTAAAGCCATATGAAACCACAACTTGGCGTAAACAATTAGATGAACTGGTTCAAAACCGCTGCAAAATCTACGAAATAATATTTCCTGTGCGTGTAAGCCTGAGTCTGCGACGTTTTCGCTCGGAATATTTAAAATCAGTATATGAACGGATCTTTGAGTTGGAGCGGGTGTCATTACAAACAATCTTACCAAAGTCTATTCTCGAAGATGACATAACTTTTGCAGCACTCAATACGTTAATCAGCAGTCTCACTTGGATTAATCTTAGACTTGACCAACATTATAACGCCCAAAAATCCCAGAATATTTTACAACACCAGGTAAACTGTTTGGTCAAACAGTTCGAATAAAAAAAATCTGCGCTGAATCATCTCGCAACTTAAATGCTGGCTATTCTTAACATCTGCCGTGTACTGGCACCTTTAGATAACATTCTTGATTAATTTTCTATAGCGCTTTATTTAAATTGTCATGCTGCATGCTAATATATTTTTTAATCACTCAGCTAAAGTTAACTAACACAGGAGATACGCATAATGAAACTGGTTAAGTACACAGCAATACTCTTTTTTACCATCATTCTAAGCGGTTGCAGCCCTGCAGACATTAGATACAAAATCGCAGAAATCGTAGTTGAGAATCGCCTTGGGGCTAACTCAGTTTCAGAACTTGAAGATGGTTTACACATTGTTTTGTGTGGAGCTGGCAGTCCCCTACCCGATCCTCAGCGCTCAGGTCCTTGTGTACTGATCATTGCGGGGGACACTCTGATTACAGTAGATGCAGGTTCTGGTAGCACCACCAACCTACTAGATATGCAAGTTCCCATAGGGAAAGTTAGCGCCCAGTTATTAACCCACTTTCATTCCGATCATATTGATAGTTTAGGCAAGCTGGGGATGATGCGCTGGGTTAACACTGCCAACACTTCACCACTGCCTGTAATAGGACCAGTAGGTACCAAAGCGGTGGTCCAAGGATTTAACTTAGCCTACGCAGCAGATGTACAATATCGCCATGATCACCATACAGACCTTGTTGCTCCAAAATCTGGAGCTGGCTTAATCGCTAAAGAATTTGCTGCACCCGAACAAGGCGTGATGCTGACAGTTCTTAAAAAAAATGGGTTAACCGTAAAAGCATTTTCAGTGGATCATAAACCCGTTCACCCAGCTGTTGGATATCACTTTGAATACAAGGGACGCACGGCAGTGATCAGTGGCGATACCACTAAATCAAAAAATGTTGAAATGTTTTCTAAAAATGTCGACCTATTGGTACACGAAGCATTATCAAACGAATTAATTAATTTGATCCAAGCGATAGCAGCAAATAAAAAAATGCCAATATTAGCAAAAGTGATGTGTGATATTCCGGACTATCACACATCACCTGTTGAAGCGGCACAAGTAGCAGCAGCGGCTAACGCCCGGCATTTAATGTATTACCACATCGTCCCAGCTCTGCCAGCCCCTGGAATGGAGGCACTATTCCTAAGAGGCACAGATGATGCTTATCAAGGCCCCATTACATTAGGTAAAGATGGCAGCGTGATCACGCTACCTGCCAATAGTGATGAAATATTTGAAGATGATTGGCTATAAGATGACGTCAGGTTTCATTTCCACTGATACATAACCCCAGTATTTTTATACTTATCACATCAATAATAAGTATCCAGGTTTATTAAAGTTTGAAACTAGGCATTAAAGACTAGTACTGAATGAATGGTTGTTATGCTAATGACGGCTTTTTCGATAAAGCGTTCGTGAACGCTAAGTGTTTTAAGTGTATTTTACTATTGAAGCCCATCGATATCAGCTTCCACTATCAGGCGATATTGTGCCAATACCCGTCAGCGGAGCTTACTTCAATTGAGCTGATTTTTACTACTAAACGGACACTCTTGCTCCCAGCAAAAAGGCAGCTAACGATCTAAAGCTGGCGTACGGAACAGTAAATCGTGAAGGTTTTTTAGCCCCTTGATGTCAGTGAAATCGGGCACTCTGCCCCCCGCAGATATCGATAAATAGCAGCTTATCTCCCCAACCTCGGCGATGCTCATAACTCTGCCCTATAAACTTATCTTGGGCACGGCTGGCCTACCGCACAAAAAATAACGACAAACACATTGGAATAAGCAGTGATTGTAAGGGGTATCAATTAAACTAATTGGGTTATTACGTGGATGAGGTATGACAGACCATCCTTGGTTGTTTGATTACCTTAAAGCTGAGTCCATAAGTGTTTTTTTAGCAGTTTTTAAAAGTGGGGGACTTATTGAATGGCCTTCTTCATCAAGCAAGCTAACAAGCTCAAGAATACGATTATCAATTGTTAAACCGTATTTTTTATAAAGAGGTTCAATCATTTTTTGCTCAAGCATATACAGCCAAGCTTGATTTAATTTTTTTCGAATATCCATTGGCACATAATCATGACTTACCCCCCAGTAAACCGGAGTGCCTTGGAATGTAAATCTAACACTGTAGTCTTGTTTGAGTGTCAATGATGATTCCAAAAGCCGTCGTGCAGACATTTCATCTAAGAACATACCGTCCAATCTTCCCTTAAGTAACATGGCAACACGATCTTGGTTATTCTTGATATTAACCAACTTATTTTTTACTTTGTCTGCATCCAACACATATTGATTAAACTCCGCACCAAATTCATCGCCTCTGGTAATACCAATTGAACCTTCAAAATTAGGCAATAAGTTGGGATGGGTCACATCGCCGCTAATTGAATTTTTAGCAATAAAAGCTACTTTTTCTATATGATTAGGACCTAAATATTGACTGTATTTAGACCGTTCTGACGAAATAGTAAAATGACTGATGAGTTGGATATCCCCAGATTGTAATAATCTTATAGAGCGGGCCCAGGGAGCTTCAACAAGATTCAAACTGCAGCCAGCTAATTCAACCAAAATTTGAGTTAAATCTACCGTCAAACCTTCCCATCTTTGCGCACTATTTTTTGCATGATAGGGTGAAAAATCGCTAGACAACCCGATTGCTAGATTACATGCGAGTACCCCTGAGCTAAAAAAATAAA